>NC_007901.1 GCF_000013605.1 Rhodoferax ferrireducens T118 | reverse complement strand
GTATGTCGCAGAAAATAAATGATTGGCGTGCCCAACGTGCCTTCCATGCCTCGCGCATCGCCTTTTTGGAGGACATGGGAGAAGTGCTGGTTGCCAGTCAGTCCGGTATGCAGCAGCGCCTTCTCGCGCTCGCCGATCGAAACCGCGGCAAGTCGATTGAAATTGTGTATCGCGCAATCTATAAGAAACTCAATCGTGGATTGTCACTGGGCGAAGCGGTTCGTCCGTATTTCAGCCGCAAGGAATATCAGTTGATCGGGTCCTATGACCAGGGCGATGATGCGCAGCGTGGACAGGGGTTCTTGACTGCCGCAAAAATTCTGGAACCTCTGGACGTTGTTGCGAAAGGCGCGATCAGACTGTTGGTCAGCGCTTCATTTAGTGCGGCCATCGTCATCTCCATGTGGGTTGGCGTGGCGGGTTCCTTTGCAAAAGACATGGAGCAAGTTCAACCCAGACAGAATTGGCCCGCGGTGTCCAAAGCTGTTATTGGTTCTGGCGAAATTCTCGCCCAAAATGCAATCCTTACCAGCGGTTTGCTAGTAATTCTGGTGGCCTTGTTGATCTGGGCGTTCCCGAACTGGAAGGGCCATTCCCGGCAATGGGCAGACAAGCACATGCCCGGGTTTCTGATTTACAAAGAATACCGCAGTGTGTTGTCACTTGTCGCCCTCTCATCGTTTATGTCTGCAAAAAGTGGGTTGGCATGGTCGTTCGATCAGCTGGCGGAGCAATCCAATAGATGGGAGCGCGAATATATCTATGAAATGCGCAGACGGTCAACTTCGCAGTCGGGCGTAGGAATGCTCGATGTCGGCTATTTCTCAGATCGCCTGATTGATCGGATGACATTGCGTGAGGGCTCTGGCACCTTGGAAGAAACCCTTGCCCACGTCGCTATTGCCAACGCGAGCAAACTTGCGGATAGCCTAAAAGCGCGCCTTGACCTCGCCGTAAAGGCCGTCAATAACTCGGCCATGCTCGCCGCTGGCGTCGTCGTCATTGCTGTGATGATGATTAACCTTTCAACAATGCAAGGCTTGTCCAATGCACATTAACTGAGTTCCCGTTGCCCTGTCCGACTGTTCGTTTCCTTAATCCTTAAAGTAGAGAGTATTCATGAAAACATTTAAATCAAACAAAAAACAAACTGGTTTTACCCTGATCGAGATAATGGTGGTGATCGGTATCATCGGCGCCCTTGCAGCTGGTGCCGCGTACGGCTACAACACCATGCAGAAACGCAAGGGGGCCAACGAAGGGAAAATTATCGCCTTGGCGCTCGCGTGCGGTCAAAACTCGGTGTCTACTCCCAGTTTTGCAGGTATCTCAATGCAAACCTTGGGCAACAAGGATTGTTTCCCAGCCAATCTGACAACTGGGCGCGGCACCGCCGCTGTCACAGCAACGTCAACCGTAAATAACACTGCCTATACGGTGGCACCAAGCAATATGGCTGGAATCAACGATGGTCTGAAAGTCGGTCTCGCAGCTGTGCCGGCGCGTCTTTGCACAGGTATGGTGGATGAACTTGATAGCACTGCAGCACGTATCACGATCACACCGACAGCTGGCGTCGCAGTTGTCGTGAAAAACATTGGTGGTCAGCTCGATGCCGATTTGGTGGGTATCAACTGCAACTCGGCGCCGGCTGGAACCGCAGCAGTGAACGCAGAAGTTGGGCGCTCGTAAATTTCTGCCCTGAACAGGTTTTCTTCGTTGAAGGTGCCACCTATGCCACATGACAATCAAATGGAACCGAGAGAGACGATGGAGGGGATGATCTCCATCATGGAGAAGATCGAATGGGCAATCTCGCTCCTGGTGAACCAATCGGTCAGTAACTTGATCCTTCGAGAAAACCGGTTCATTGAATGCGAAACTACCATGAACGGTGAAGTCAGCATTGCCTCGGTTGACGACGCCTACTGCGAATCGCAGCTGCTGACGCGGGCTGAAATGAAAGCACTATTCAATTTAGTCGATCAGAATTGGGAGGGGCGAATCCGCGCGGGCGGAATAGATGGGCCTATTCGCATGGGACCTTCAGCAAGGTATCGGGCAAACATCTTCCTTTGGGGTGGTGAACAGAGTGACGTAGCTGATGGCCTTCCCGGGCTGTTGGGCTGCGTGATTCGGGTGATTCCCGAAGAAGTGCCGGACCTAACCACGCTGGGCCTGCCCGGACCCATGACCGTCCTGGCAGACGCGAATTATGGGTTGCTGCTTGTGGTCGGCCCCACGGGGTCTGGCAAGACAACCACCATGACAAGCTACTTTGATCACTTGAATAATCACCGAGTTGGTCACTTGGTCACGGTGGAAGATCCCATTGAATACGTGCTGAAAGAAAAGAAGTGCCGCATCACGCCTCGCGAAGTTGGCACCAATGTGATATCGATCGCTGTGGGCGTACGAGATGCCATGCGCGAGATTCCCTTGGCGATCATGGTAGGGGAAGTGCGCGACACAGAGACACTGGTCGAGACGTTTCGCGCCGCCCGAAGTGGCCACTATGTTGTCGCCACCAAACATGCACCAAATTTAGTGGCCGCTATCCGTTCTTTGGTTGACGATCTGCCCGGCGAGCCACGAGCCAATGCCGCCATGATTGCCGAGACGTTGCTGGGTGTCATTTTTCAGGTCCGCGTCCCTAGCACTGAGTTTGGCAAATGGGAGTTCGTTCACGAAACAATGAATGTCACGGGCAATCAACGGGTGCAAGAGATGATCCTCAACCAGCAGTGGGTCGAATTACGGGGATATCTTGAGAACCCGGTGACGCAACCTGGCCAGCCTGGGCAGCGCAACGATGCTGTTGAGTCCCTGAATCGCAACCTGGCGAAAAAGGTGGCTGAGGGCAAGATTACCGCGGCCGCAGCGGATCGCAGAGCTTACGACCGGCCTGGCCTGCGTCGGGCCATCGCAGCCGTGCGCACTGAACTGACGCGTGAGGCGTGATCTAAGAGAACGAAAGCCACAATATGATTTTTGTACGTCGCCGCATGCAGGGTTTTACGCTGCCAGAACTTATGATCGGGTTGGCCGTGTTTTCAATGCTGGCCATTAGCACTGCCATGTCGCGGCGAAACGATGGAATCGTTGCTCGCGGTGAGTCGTTCGCCACTGGTTTCATACCGTACGACGCCGCCTTGGAAAGCTACGTCCGCAAGAACCGGATCGCTCTGCAGGCGGGAACGCCGATTGTCGGTGTGGCGAACCCATTGCGTCCGACTGCCGCTGAGTTGCGTGCCATCACGGACCTTCCCGCGACTTACCCGCTAACGCTGCCGGATTCAGGCGGGGCGCCTATTTTCCGGGTGGATCGGTTGCCTGGTGGGTGTGTGGGGTCGACGTGTGATATTGAATACTACGTTGGGACTACAACGCCGTTACTCAATGCCGACGGCAATGCCGCAGAAGGCGTACTTTCCTACGCGACAAGAAAATTGGGGGGGACGGCCGGGTTTTCTGATTCAGTGAGCCCCACTGTCATTGCGGGGCGTGGGGGTTGGACATACACCAATCCACAAGGCGGTGCATCTGGGATCGCAGGCATCTTCGGAACCTACAGGACATACTCGTCAAGTAGTGTTGCCAATTACGTTCTGCGCGGAGATACGATCGATCCAGCCTTGGCGGGACCATTGACAGTAGGCGGGCAGACAACCTTCAATGGCGGGACGCAAGTGAACAACACACTTGGTGTGACAGGCGCGGCTAGCGTCGGAACAACCTTGAATGTTGGAGGTGCGACCACGCTCAACGGTGCTACCCAAGTCAATGGCGCGCTCGGTGTGTCTGGTGCGACAACTATGAACGCAGGAGCCAGCATTGGAACCACCTTGAATGTTGGTGGGGCCACCACACTCGCTGGTGCAACCCAAATCAACAACACACTTGGAGTGACGGGTGCTGCCAGCGTCAACCGTTTGGTGCCAACAGGACTCTATGCCCTTGGCGCGGCGTGCGCAGAAGAAAGTGCCATCGCGCGAGCCACCGGTGGCGGCGCTGCGATTTGTAGCGGAGGGACTTGGCGACAATTGTTTCTCGGAGCAGCTGTCGGAGTGGCATGCGCTCCAAACGGATCGGATGCGACCGATGCCGCCAGCGCCAAACTCACCTGCATCAATGGCACGTTTCGAGCGATCAGTTCTCTACAAGCCGAAGGCACGGTAGGTATGCCTTGTCCGGCACCCGGACAGACATCATGGGATTTTTCTGTTGCGACACCAGCTCAACTGTTATGTCGAGATAATCCATCTGGGGGTGGTCCGAAGTGGTATCGACTGCAAGATGTGACGACCAATTTGATCTTTGTGACGGCCATAGAGGTTGGCAATGGAAGCTTTGTGCCAAAACCGCTGTGTAGTGTTGCCGGAGGGCAGACCGCAACGCCCATACTACAGCTCATTCCTAAGACTGAATCGTCCAATGACGCTGGCTTCAACCGGTATGGCAACGACGTAGGAGCAGGTTGGACAGTCGTTCTCACCAGTTCATCAGGATTGCCATTGGGAGTTGCTATTGCGCAGACGTTTTGCTACTACAATTAGTTTCAGATTTGTGTTAGTCTGATTCCTAGAATTTCTTTATCCGTTTTCCTAATGTTTGTATGGAGGTTGTGATGAGACTTGGCATTTGTTTGCTTTCTTTTGCGTTGATTGGTGGCGCTGTACAAGCGCAACAGATTCCAGCGAGTTCTGTAAGCGGGACATATCGCGCGGTGGCTGGAATTGCCGTGCCTTCAATTCCATCCAACATTTGCACTGCGGATAACGGCTTATGCTACAACTCGAGTTCCCCACCACCAACATCAGTGGTCGCGGCTCCGACATCTTTGCAGGGCAGTTACTGCGGGCAGGTGATATACACAGCACCAGATTCGCTAGGGAACACCCCAAGCGGATACGCCCCACAGGGAACGACATCAGAACGCCATTGCAATGGATCAACGTTGTCCCTGTCGGGTCCATGGTATGCGCCTACTGGTATCGCAAATTGCCCAAGCGGGTATCTGTCTGGCATGACGGGTCCGGCAATCCCTGGGTTCACTTACCAGCAATCCGCCCCTGATGGTGGTACGACCACAATTTACGGAGGCGCTACCTCTGTCTTTACTTGCTTTAAAAGCTAACACGCTTCTGGTTAGGAGAGATTGGAGCGTGTGAGCTTTTGCCCGATTCATAAATTGCCGAAAAAACGCCGCGAAGATTGCGGCGTTTTTCATTGTGACAAGGTGTTGTTATTGACCAGTTGTGAATGCGAACGTCCGGCTGAATGCCGTCCCGCCATTGGTCCCAGCGATGGTTACTTGGTACTGAGTGTTTGCCTCCAAGGGCGCATCGGCGGAAACAAAACCCTCGTTATTTTTGAAATACGACACACCGGCGATTGCGTTTGGATCGTTAGCGGCCGTGACCGGAGCACGTAGCGTTATTGGCGTGCCTGTCGAAACTTTGATCATACTTGCGCTGGTAATCACAAGGGTGTTGCCAATATCAACCTTCACCCCAACGGATGTGCCTAATGGGTTGGCGCCAAGATTTCGGCCAGGGACGGGGTTAGGTGACTCAGCGGTAAGCGAGGGAACCATGCCTGTTGAACCATCGCATGGGTACGTGAGTACAGAACCCGACGCTGCGACTTGAGGACCATCGGAGTTCTTGTAACCAAAACTCGTATTGAGAACGAAACGAGTGTTTGGTGAAATACCAACATCCAATTTGTCTCTCACAGCAACACCGACATCACGATACCCACGAATCATTTCCAGCATGTGATAAGGCGCGTTCAACAAACGGCGGATACCAGTAACCCCGTTACCGGCCTTCGTACCGTTTGCATCGAGCTCGGCCTCAGCATTCGACTGAAATGAGCCACTTGTGCCATATCCAGACGCTACAAGTCTGTCGTCAGGCGCTAGGCCAGTAAAACCTGTCGTGCCAGCAATTTGATAGTGGCCGGTGTAGTTATTGATCAACAACCAGTCGGCGTGTCCGCGTGCAGCTGTATCGAGTGCGGCGTTCTGCGCCAGCAGTCCGAAGCCGCAGCGTGAGCGCTCGGCATTCAACAGATTAAACGCTGACAGTTCCTCGCTTACGACGGGGTAGGTTGCAGGCGGAACGCTTGTCACAATGGGGGAGGTAACAACAACCGGGGTTGGTTCCGGTGTCGGGGTCGGAGTCGGAGTGGATGCAGTGCCGCCACCGCCGCCGCCGCATGCGCTGAGAATTGCCAACATAAGCACCGAGCCCACCATTGGGACCGCGGATCTGTGATTCAAAACTTTTTTCATTTCCATTCCTATAAATTAGTTACTGACAATTCAAGTTAACACACGACTCATTTTCAGCAAGTATTTTCGTTCAAACAAAAGCCAACTATCGAAAAAATGCAGAAAATGCACTGACTCATCTAAAATCGGCTCGGTGTCGAAAGCTCTTGAGATGGCAAGCCTGAACCTGTGAAGCTGCCAAAAATGCGTTTGCACTGCGTTGGTCTGAACAAACCCTGGCCAGAACTCGCTCGCCCGACGTGACCGGCGGTCTACCTAACGGGTGCATGACCATACTTACTTTCAAATTCAATTAGGGTGGACCAATTACCGGTTGGTCGCCCGCATGAGCGGCACACCGAGCCACCTGGCGTTGAGCCGGCCGGCAGCATCCTGCGCAGCTTCGAGGGAGGTATCTTTGGTGGCCCATCGGTTTTCAAGGCTTACCATCACATCGGGCGTCTGCATGGATGCCAGCAAATGAGGCCACACAATAATTGACTCGTAGCACCAACTGAGGTGGACGCGGCGACCATCGATTCGCACAGGATTCCCTGGCGCATGCATCGGAAAATGATTTGGGCGTCCCCACGGCCGCCACATCACCACCGGAAATGTAATGCCCGCCCGGACAGACTCAAGAGCCGATTTGGCTAGAGCATGCCCAGCAGAATCGCCCAGCACATACACGCGCGATGTTAGGTCATGCGTCTTTTGGTTGAACGCATAGCCGCCGACAATGGCAGTGGCACCTGACCCCTTGAAGGACTCACGCCACAAAAACTCCGTGAATGGTGACCAGTCATAGATCATTCCCTCGGCCAGAAACCAAATATCGCCTTCATTTGCACCGCCACTTTTGACCATCTCTTGTTTCAGCAAGACCGGCAACTCAAGGTTGCCTATGCCCATACGACGCCGCATATCTCCGCCGTAGTTTCCCAACCGAGTGTCGAAGGTGTGCCAATTGGCTGGTGCAGAGGTCTTGTCAGTCAGGCAAATTGCATTCGAGGCGAGCGACAGAAATATCAAGAGCACAAGGTTTCTGAGGCTCGCTTTGTTCTTGGCGTCAAAACTACCGATAACGCCCGCCAGTGCAATAAAACCGATTGCGCCAAAAATGGAGGTTGCTGGAAAAAACAGGCCTATCACCATCGCGGGATTGTTCGGGACCAATGTCCCAAAGGGCGGCACAATGTATAGAAACGCCACCAGCGACGCTCGCAGCCCTGGCGCTCGACCTCGCAAAAGAAGGATCGGCAAGGAACTGAAAAGGCCATGAAACAACCACCACGCCGCACTGGTCAGCAATTCGGTGCCCATGATGGAGCTGCCTGCGGCGATGAGAGGAGACGATTCAGCGAGGTAATAGGCAGAAAACGTCGCAAAGGCCAAGCCTCGCGGCATTCTGCCCATCGCGAATGTCGCCATCATCAGACCGGCCAAAACCAGCAGCCAGTCCACGGCAGGCCAGAATCGCAGTCCGATCGCAGCGGCAGTGAGCACAACGGCTGCACGTTGCACGAGGACCGGCCACATCTCAGACCCAACGCTCACATGCGCGCCATCCGTCAGGCCAAGGCTGTCGGCGCCGATCATTCTAAAGTGGCAAGAATCGCCGAGGCTTGGGAAGGCGAAACCTTCCTGATGGCCGCCCGCCGGCTCGATGTGGGACCAACATTGAGTGGAGCAACACTGAGACGGGCCCCCGACACGACACCCATACTGATCAAGGCGTTGTAGACCAGCGCCTGGTAGCGTGCATTGAAATATGGTGTGGCGCTGTGGTAAGCGCCAATCGCGAACCAGGTGTTGCCGTAAACCTTCAATTGTTTTGCCAGATGCCAAGCCGCAACATAGGTGCCGACACAAGGGTCTAGCAGATCATTGGGGGCAATGCCATACCCATAAAGTTCCTTGAAGTGAATCGAGTTCATCTGGCCGATACCAACGTCAGTTGATCCGTTCTGATTGCGATTGATCGCGCCCGCGTTGAAGGCCGACTCAACTTTCAAGATGCCTTTGAGCACCCACGCATTCACTTTATGGAATTCAGCCGCAGGGGCGATGCACCGGGTTGCATATTCCACCTTGGCTTCCTGCTCGGGTGTCTTCGCCGCCAAAGGCGCACTAAACGAAAGGGCGGCCAGCGCCATCGCTGCTGCCGCCAGCCGTTTTTGCTTCCTGATTCTGCAGGAACTCTCGACCTTTAGTGGATGCTCAGGTGCTTCAGCGAGGAAACAATCGGCCCCCGCATCTCGACCAGCGCCCAGGTCGACAAACCAGCTAATGCGAAAAATATCGGAAAAGCGATAGCGAAGATCATCCCGAGGCCGATCCATCGCAAAACCCGGTACTGCATCCGGCCCCAAAAGGTCTGTTGCGTACGGGCTTTCCATGGACGAAAGTGCATTTCGAGCCAGATCCGGTATTGCATGCGACCGAGCATCACTGGATTTTTCAGCTCCTTTGACATGGGGTCGTATGCCCATTGACTGAATCGCTTGGTCGATTCCTTGGCAAAGTGGGTGCAAAAGTTGCACCACAGCCATGCGGCCTGTTCGACGGAGAGTTCGGTATCCCGGTCCTTGACCCATTCCTCGAACAGGGGAATCGCCGTGGCCCTCTTGGGGTCGTTGATTTCGATCAGTGGCACCACGACTTGAAGCGCGGCCGACCAAGGAATCAGTCGTTGGGGCTTCACGCCCTCGGGCATGCCATCCAGAAGTTTTTGCAGGTTCATGGTGTGTGTTGCTGTAGTAGTCATATGAATAGACTACAGCAGCTTCCGATTCATGCAAGTTCTGATTTTTCATGTTGTCCAACTTTTGGTGGAACGAACTTTGGACAAATAGTTGTCCTTCCCAGGCACCTTTTCGCCCATTTGAAGCCGCTGCTCGTTTTTCTTGACTTGAGGCTCACTGGGCGTTTTTATCTGAACTGGCACGTTGTTCCGAAAACGCTTGACCGGCGGGACTGACGTAGGCACTTCCGATGTTGAATGGTCGTATTTTTCCTTGCTGGGCGTATTTAGTATGGCTGCCATATGTTCCACAGCCATGAGCACCCACGCACGAGACTCGCTTTCCGTTTTGCCGGAGAGATGCCGATAGCTCAGATGGGATTGAGTCAGGGAGAACCTGATTCTGACCCGAGCAGAAGCATTGTTTGGCTTCGTAAGTTGAATGGACGTCTCCATCTTTGGCCAGGTCAGTCCTCAGTTTCGGCCAGGAACTGAAATCCCCGTACATTGGTGAACCGAGAGCCTTTAGACGCGATGTGCACCTGGCGTCCTGGAAAAACGGCGGCGATTGCGTCTTTGTAGAGATGTGCCCCGCCGCCTGTCAGAAAGACGTTGTCAATGTCAGCCTTGGTGCCGATTGAGCGGATCATCTCGGTAAGGTTTTCACGTGCCGCCGAGGCAAGCTGACGGTGGTACTTGGCAACCTCCACTTCCGCGCCGTTGATCAAGATGCTGGCCTTGTCTTCAAGCAGTGCCTTATCGAGCCGGTCCATGATATTGATACTGCTGACGGCGCTCGGGTCGATAGAGCGAATGATCTTTTGAAGCAGGCTGGACACCCCGCCCATGTTGCCATTGCTTCGGGCTGGCACCGGCGTAAAGCCATCAGAGACAAGCCATAGCAGGGTGCCATATCCCACATCGATGGTGAGATTGTGTTGTTCGTTAACCTTTTGCATTAAGCCCGCATCCCGGGACATTGCAACCAGACTTCCGACGACTTGGGGGATGATGCTTACATTTTTGACAAGGATCGTGCGTTCGACACCGCTATTTTTCGTGATGTCGGGCACGAGATGGGTCCCTTTCATTGCCGCCTCGACGTGATCGACAATGGACTGATCGCGGAAGATATTGAGCGGTAATCCCATAACAAGGGAATCAACTTCGCCATGGTTTGGTACGTTCATGAATCCCATGGCCCCGCGTGCCAGGGCGATGTATTGACTTGACGTGAAGAAGGTCGATTCAAGCATCTGGCGGCCAACGCCATCCGCAGCGTTACGCACGTCCTCGCCAACGAGAAAGTGCTCATCATCCACGGAGACCTTCACGATGCTCAAGTCCGTCATGACGCCCGCGCCAATCGAGAAGTTGACTGCGGCGGCGGCGTAGCTGGGAAAAGCCGAGACCTCAAGGCTTCCGTCTTGCAGATAGTGGCCTTTTGAGAATTTGGTGAAGCCAAAACCAAGGTCTAGCGCGCGAAAGGTCGGTGGTGTCTTGGACATAAATACAGTTGTGTGTTGGACTTGTTCAATTCTGGCAGTTTGATAAAGCCTTTCAGGAAACAAACCCATCGAATTCAGATCAAAAAGAACGCTTTTGTATGAAGAGTTCCCCAAATTTAATGTTGATGATTCGATCTATTCATCGTATTGGGCCAATCTGGCCCAATACGATGAATAGGTTGTCAGGCGTCGGCCTTATCGGGCCAAAACGGCCCAATAAGAGACATTGACGGTTCAAATCGACCGTTTAAAGGGCCGGCGTGGCCCTTTAATGAGGAAGGCGTTGATTGATGGGTCAATTGGGCCCATTGACGCGGTGATGGCGTGCAGCATAGATTCACAAGTGGGTTGTGCCAAGTGCGGGTCCACTCGGACAAGACCATGTATCTGACCTCAGAAGGCAAATGCCGTCCAAAGCTTGCGGCGATTGGACGATTCCTCGGCTCGCTTTTAACTGCCCCTCCAACACCGCTTTGAAGTTTCCATTTATGCAAACCAGTGTGAAGCCACTGGAGAATGGCGTGAAATCAGATCAAAACGCACAATTTCCAATTTTCAATAGAGTGATACAAAATTGGGAAATGGGATTCACCACATTCCAAGCACCGGGCGCACGGGTAGGAAATGGGGAGCCGGTCCCATACAGCGGTTGCCACGCACCCGTCCAGCCCAGCAACAAACACCCAACCAGACCTCCATCCCCGAATGCCAAATGCGATGGACCGCCGAGACACGAGACCCGGCAACTCCTGTAAATCACCGGCAGTACACGGGGCAATGCAAGTGCGTACCAGTCCTGCGGCCGTCAAACCCCGCCCGCCTCAGTCGCCTGGCATCCCTCCATCTGACCAACTCGGGGTTTGGGTCGCCATGGGAGGTCACCCAACCCAGTACCTGTTGCTTCAATGCATGCGGGCGGCGGACTCTTTAGGCGGTCACTGCAATGATGCGGGGCCAACGTATTGGGGCGACTCCATTGCGAAAGCAATTCGCGTCGCATTGGGATGGTGGGCGATACCGACAAGTTGAATTGACAACTGACTACTCGGCGGACCATCTAATCGAAAATCAAAACCGCTGTTGGTGGCGGTGCTCCGGCTATTGGTCATGCGGACTCTTTGACAGATCGTGCTCTGCTCACATACAAGCGGCTGGCGTAGTAGCGCTGGCGCGTCAGGGCCGGCAAACAGGGCGGCACCATGCGGACATCCTCTCCTCATGGGTGATTGACTCAAAAAGTAGTGCGCTGGGGCGGTGGGCGGCGCGCTTGTTCGCGGGCGGGAATGGGTGAGGTGGTTTGGAAGCGCCTGTAACCCAGTAGCGGTGCTGGCTAGCCCGGCAGGGGATGCATGATCTTCTCTCCGAGCGGGTTGGGGTCGCAAGGCAAGGTGAATCGAAGTCTATTGAGAGGGCAAAGCAAAAGGCAGCCTTCCTTGGCGAGATGAAAAGAAAGTCGAATGCCAGATCGAGGACCCAATGCGACATCTGCGGGCAAGGTCGGTTTCCTGGTTGGACCAACACTTGCGGGGCAGCGTGCTTGTGGGCTGATTCACAGCGTTGACGTTGAGGATTCCACTGCGCAAAGCAGCTACCCGGCCTGATAGAGCTGTCGCCTGATGCGGAGCTGCTCTCTCGGCATGCCTGATCTCACTCGCCACCAAATCGTTAACCTGGGTCGCCGGCAAGCAAGGCGGCGAATGGACTGAATGGGTAAATTGGTGGCTTCAGCATGAATACTGTTTGCAATACCAGTCGTCAAGCTGGAGGACGGCCCGCCGTTGATTGGGGACTCATCGATGCCAGACTGGAGGAACGGTCCGCCACAGTGCCGGCACCGTTGGACGCTGGCCAGTAGGTGCGCGGGAGCCCCGCGGTTCCGGGTATCAAGGTAGCAACGCGACGACCAAAATCATCAGAATCTCCAAATCGTTATTTTTCTTGCGATCATGTAAATCGTCAGCCAATCAGCAGGCACTGCCTTTGTCCATCCTGAACGCATGAATTCCCCGCGATATGGGGTGATGGCGAGACGAATTAACACAAAACTGAATAAATTTATTGACATAGCGTCTTTTGTTCACCTAAACTCGCTGCAGTCCTGCCTCGTGCACGACCTCGCCCCAGGATTCAGCGATGAATCTTGAAGAGGCGGAATGTCACTCCCTGCAAAGGGCGCCCTGTAAACCAGGGCAATTCAAGAGGTGCTTTTCAGCATCCACACAAAGATCCAGGCGAGTAGCCTGTGCATCTTTCACTTCGCAGTCTTTGAGCTGCCACGAAAAAGTTTGTTTGTTTTTTGAAGATCGCAGTGCACATTGCGCGACCCTTCAAGAAAATTCAGACGCGCGCCATTTGTCGTTGGCGCGGGGAAACTTGGCAGGAGAACACACAGTTCTTCAATGCAGGTTTTTCGCGAAAAGACATCAACAGTTGCTGGCTCAATATTTGGGCCGCTTGTCAAAACAATTCATACCTTTAGCTGTCCAGCGGATAGACCCGGCGCGCGCAATGCGCCGGACACCTAGCCTTTACTCTCCCCTTAAAGGGGATGTAGTGAATATGGATAAGTAGCCCCCCCACACGGTCGTGTGGGGTCGGTGGCTGCGGAAGCTTGGTAGAAGCGCTTCCCCCTGGGTTGAGCACCATGTGGTGCTCCTTGGGGGTTGAGGCCAAGGGTAAGCCAGAGCCCGTAAATCTGGAGACATGGAGTGCTTGACCGTTTTGGTCACTCGCATCCATCCGACTCGGTCATGCCGAGTTGGATCCCACCCGTGTAGCGGCACGGTGGTTGTCTTGCTACCAAGCAAGTCGGCCTGGGTTGTTAGGACACTGTTGAAATACAGCCGCACGACCCCTGCACTGGAGGCTGGTACTCACAGTGCAGGTTTAAAAGCCTTACCGTTTTTTTGCATTTTTTGTTTTTCTTTGTCGACCCAGGAAGCAACCCTGGCCCATGACAAAAACCCGGTGCCGAAAGGGCAGGGGATTGCTACGTCCAAAAAAAGGGCGGCGGCAATCCAGAGAAAAACGCGAGATGAAATGAGCTGACAAGCATGCGACCCTGTGAAATCCGTGATTGGGACACCAGTATGAATTTCAGAGGGAGTCCATTTTTCAATTTGCCAATCTGACGGCATACATCAACTAGGAGTGCAGACATGAACCAGAACGTTCACGAGTCACCGAGCAAGGGCCATGCCGCCACGAAAGGCATGATGTTGTCCCTCTTCGAGAAGGATCAACTGCCAGCAGTTACCAGGACGCGAGCCAAGCCCGAGCAATCCCATGCTCAAAGCCGCATCTCGCCGGTGGTCGGAGGTGTGCGCGTAACCAGCATCAATCCGGCGCTCACCGTCATGCCCGGTCAGGTGCGCCTTGACTCACTGAATGATGAAAATTGGCCCAAGCAGCTGTCTGAGTTCTTGTACGCCTACGGCCGCAGTCGCTGCAACAACTTCCAAACCAAAGTCTCCGAGGAAACCCTGCGCAATCGCACGGACATCCTGTTTTCCAGCATTCGACTGCTGATGGAAGACAAACAACTCAGGCATGTCAAAACCCTCGCCCAGGTCAAGCCACGCCTGATGCCAAGGCTCTTTGAGTTGTGGACTGCCAAAGGGATTTCCAAACGCGCACAAATCAACTATTTCACCAACATGCGCTGGTTTTGGCGCATTTGCGGGATGGAGATCGGCGCCATTGCCAACTTCTCAAAGGAAGCCGACGAATTCAAAATCAACCGCAACGCCGAGACCGATCGGTCATGGAAGGGCAACGGTGTGGATTTTGAGGTGGTCTACCAGAAACTCCATGAGCTCGACCCGGTGGGCGCGCGCCTGGCCCGTGCGATGAAACAGTACGGGCTGCGGCTCAAGGAATCCTTGCGCCTGGAGCCTCACCTGGCCGATGGCATCGACCGCTTGTTGATCACCAAGGGCGCCAAGACGGGCCGCCCGCGCCAGTTGATGTTTGATGTCTTTGAGGACGAAAATTTTCGCCGGGTGCTCGATGAACTCAAGGCTGAGGTGCCACCTGAATGCCATCTGGCATGGACCAACCGCACCCTCAAGCAGGCCAAGGATCGCATGTACTACCTTGCGCGCCAGCTTGGACTCAAGAAAAACGGCAGTCTCAAGGTCACCTTTCACGGCTTGCGCCACGACTTTGCCATCGACCAGCTCGAAGAACTCACCGGTCAGACAGCCCCGGTGCGCGGGGGCATTGTCATCAACTACCGCGCGCTGAGCGCCGCCCGGCTCAAAGTCACCCAGGCCTTGGGCCACAACCGTTTGAAAGTCACAGGCGCCTACTACGGCAGTTTCCTGAGCCTCGAGCGCGAGCAAATGCGCTCGGTCACCCGGTCCTGGGATCGCATCGAGCCGGTGATGAAGGACGTTGGCCAGCTGATCGAGGGCAGCGGTGCAGGTAACCTCTTCTGGATCGGCGGACGCTCGCAGGGATCCAAAAGTGAAGCCGCACCCTATGAATTCGTGTTCCCACCGGGCACCGATGACGCAATTGTCTTGCGGTTGGCGCCGCAGATTTGCGAACTGGTGCAGGGCGCCACCGGCGTCGATTGCATCGTGCACAACTGGAAAAGCATGCCCAGCATGAAGCAAGCCTTGTGGGAAACCGATGGGACCCCGATTTTCCAAGGGGTGGGGCCGCTGGAATACATGAAGGCGATGCTTGAACAGCAAAAGGCTGCGCGCATGAAAGGTGGGGTCAGGTACGAAAGCGCCAAAGAAGCCGAACTCGTCTGATAAACACCCTGCAAACCATGAAACAAAGTGAGAACGCCATGAATTCAGCAGAACCATTGACCGCCTGCGCGACCAGCAGTGGCATAAATCAGATCGACCTATTTGCACAGGACCTGGCCACGCTGCTGGCCCACAGACCTTGGGAACAACTCGACCTAATCGCGCACACGAAGCCCACCACGGCAAGCAAAGCTGCAGGTGGGAGCGCCTGCAGCAACTTGGTGCAGAACTAGAGGACTTTGACATGCAATTAGCTTTCGCATCCAACCATGAAATCAATGCTTCAACGGTGGGCAAGATGATGCCAGGCAATGGCAACCCAGCGCGCGGGCGGGTACGGCCACGCGCGGTGACAAGCGACCGGTATGGGCAATGGTCCCCCGACATGATCGACCGTGAGAAATTTCACCGCAATCGTCATGTTTCAAGTCTGCACGGTGTTCAAGCCGAAAAGGCGCGCCTGCTGTATGAAGCCTATGCATACCTGCATTTCAAACGGTTCAACACGAAGCCAATCGATTGCATCATGCAAATGGTCTCCGCAGACGGCATGTATCGCGTGCCCCGGCAAACGGTCAACGAAGACGGCGCCGAGATTTTGCTGCCGATCGGCCTGTTTGGCATGCCATTCGAACAGGCATTCTGCGAATTTTGCAATGACATGGAGGCCCTGTACGCCGAGGGCGGCAAACAGCGGCTGGCGTGGGCGCAAAAGGGCATGAACTGCCACCGCGCGGAGATTTTGGAGCAAGCAATGCGGTCTTTTTCGCCAATGGCCCAATTTGGTGAGCGCTGGCATTCACTGCAAAATCACGGTGAGCTGGCGCTGGCGGCGTAGACAAGCTCTGCCGTGAATGACCAATCATGGCATCGGCCATCCCGCCAGGCCGGTGCCGGCGCGTCACCCACTTTCAGTAGGGGACTCCGCGCCTTCTCGCCAATCACTCTGTTGAGGATGGCGTCGCGCGAACCTTTCTTGGTCTGGTCAACCGGGCATGCTCGGCCTTTCGACCTGACAAGGCGGCGGTAGCGCACCAAAACGCCTGTTCAGAGATGCCAGCGAGACCTGACGAACATCCACGCTTGCCAGCTGCGAAGCATGCTCAGAACGACCACTGCGGGCCGCATTGATGAAAAGCGAGGCAACCCGGGCGGCATGCGCGCGAGCGTGCTCCCGGCCGTGATCGGCTGAATGGCTGGCGCTGGCACGGCTGCTGACCGGCATGTGGGTTCGCCGGGCCACGGCCTCAATGCGCCTGCGCTCGGCGGTGGGCAGCGGAGCCATCCATGGGTTCTTCTCGTTGAGCGCTGGGTCCAGAAACCAGACGTAAAACTCGAACAAGCCGCGCGATGTCCGCGATGCATGCAATACATGGGCTGGTGCAAAGCATTCGGGGCCGGGTCCGCTATTGCGCGCCAGGACGGACAGCTGCTGACGTTGAATCAATATTTCACTCGGCATGGCCTGGACTTCAATGGTCGTGCCAGGAATGACGTCGCAAATATCATGCGGGGAAATCAGCGCTGCGTAGCCACCGGGGGAGCGCACCTCGATCTGATCGCCAATCACCCGTTGGAAATAGAAAAAAGGCAATTCCTGATTCACGTCGTTGTAGCGGGCGAAGGCACGGCTTTCTGCAATTTCATGCGTCGAACTGATCTGGACGCGGTCCAGAGGGCGCAAGCCAAGCGCCAACGCAAGCGGCAAGGGTTTTTTCGTTTGGATCATGGTCATGGGGGATTTGAATGATTCAAGATAGCACGCGGGTCAATCCGCGCAAGATCGGCAGTCGGATCGGTGATTTGACAAAAAGCTGTCAGAAAATGTCAATTAATGACCAGTCAAGTCAAATCATCGCCACGAGTCAACATTCCAAGACGGATCCCAGTCCAGTCTTGTTCCATCTGGATACGTGGTACCTGCGGTACTGCGCTGCATTGGTGAGAGTGCGATTTAATGACGCAGCCATGTTGCCGGCGCCATGAGGGGCAGTGCGATGAACTCTCCATCCATCACTTCCATCCGTCCGTGATGGCGCTATAGCTTCTGCACTACGGGAGGGGATTTCCCCGACCATGTGACCTGGTAGGAATCAGCCTTATGGACGTTACCAACCAAGGCAGGGCGAAAACAGACCAGATTCGTTCCGGCTGGATAACGGACACTGGGGAACACCAGTCCAAGCGATCCGCTTGACAGCAGTTGCGCCGCCATCGCCTGGGACTCGATGTAACTGAGGGGATCGAGACAACCGTGGAAATCGGCTGTTCCTCGCAAGTCATGAAACGATGCGTTGAAGTCAGCAAAATAACCTTGGTACGAAACGCTGTCCTCAAACCAGTCAATCTCTGCATACTCGATCGTCTTGTGAAAGATCACCTCGGCCAGCGCCGTCTGAGCGTCAAACGAGCAGTACCAGGCACCACGTTCGCCACTATTGAACCGGCTTCCCTCCGGGCGCGGGTAGGTGAATGACGCATTGATGATTCTGAAATTTGGTATCCCAAACACCAGTTCATCGACCCCGATTCCGGGCAGCCCCCCAGACTCGCCAACCAGGCGTTGATTGGTGGCGTTGTCGAGGTCAAACAAATCTGTCAGGTGCTGACGGTCGTCCGCGATGGCCTCCAGCACTGAATCAGAAGTGTCGGCAAAACGGCTTGGAATCAGGCGCACCGTGTCAAACTGGCGAATGGCAACCACTGAAGGGGCCACCACGTTAACGTCCGCCTCGTCGGGCATCGAGCAGCTTGCGAACGGTCTGCATGCCAATCAGCCCGCCGGACAGCATGTACTGCAAGGGTGTGCGGCCCGCAAAAATAGCATTCTTGTTGGGCAGCGAAACCCATTCATCGGCGAGCTTGTCGCCATAGATGATGTGCAGGGCTTTATAGATGCCCACCAGGAAAGAGATGCGCGTGATCCGGTCCACATCGAGCAAGCGATTGGGGGTCTTTTTCCACTCATAGAAGGCGCTGCTGGATATGCCGCCAAGCAACTCCCTGGCATCTTCATCCCGAACGTGCCACTTGGTGACCAGATTGAAAAAGCCCTTGAGAGCCGAGCTTGAAAGCCGTTCACGTTCTGTCTTTGAACTCAAATCCACCAAGCCAGCCGGCTCAAACTTCGTTGCTGGATAGGCGAGTGCATAGGCTAAAGCCATCATTGAACTCCTTTAACGCTGTAATTTTACTCCATTAATGGATTATCCGTCTTCGCAAGCCTCGCGCGTCGTCGGCGTCATCGCCAAAGGTATTGGCATTGACTCCGTCCAGACAATCACGCGCAGCGCAAGATCGTCAGCACGCGCGCTCAAATCCATTGAATCGGGAGAAACGCTCGGCGCTGCCGGCAACGTATTCGCCATGTTTCTCGGCTGAAATCCAGCGCCGCCCGTTGATTTGCGCCGCATACCCGGTTGTATTCCAACCGGCAAATAGATCAGCCACCAAGCTGCCTTCCTCACTGAGGTACTGCACCAGGAAGTTGGCCAATTCCAGCGGCATGGGCGCGCCATGCAGGGGCAGTCCATCCTGCCTCGCCATGGCTTTGGCACGCTTCAGATCAGGATCTGATTTTGAATTGCTGCAGGTAATGACGTTCTTGGGGATTCGACCCGCTGTCAGCGTCCCGTAGCTGCCGGGATAGATGCGGTAGGCGCCATCGCTGTTGGTGCGCGTTCGGGTCTCGCCGCCTTTCTTCATCAGCGCCATGTGCCTGTCGGTATGCGCTTGCAGAACTCGCCGGTTGTTGGCCAGACACCGGTGCGGATTATTGGTGAAAACGTAAACGGGTTCCCACGCGGTGTTCAGCTGAAAACGCTCCAGACTTGCCCACTGGATGGGGCCTGGAGGTTTGTTCGGACAATTCCAGATAATTTCATCCATCTTGAATAGGGCGAATCGATCACACAAGGCGATCACAAGGCGCTCTCTGTAGGTTGAGCGTGCGGGGCTTTTGGTCTCAAAAACGTCGTTTGAGACATTCAAGGCGATTACCGCTCCATCGTCCAGGTTGCGAACGAGTGGCTCCAGCATGGAACACAGCCAATCAACATACTGAGCAATCGGAACGTTGCCATAGGCCCGCGGGTTGGCCAGAGGATAGGGCGGTGAAGTGAGTACCAGTGATATGGGCTCACCAAGGTGTCCAAACACATCTTCACTGTTCGACCAGAGCGCCAGGCCAAGGTCCGTAGAGTAGCCGAGCAAAACGCGCCCACGGCCTTGCGGTGTAAGTGCTTTGCGTGCTGGATCGGTCAGTCGCCAATGACCGCGCTTACCGGACACGGGTTCGAGCCAGCCTTTCGCTTTGAGACTCTGTTGCCACCAGCGCAGCCGGCGCGCGGAAATCGAATGAAGGTCGCCGGATGTGCCCACCGGTGAGCGTTGCAGGAAATCAGCCGTGTCAGCCCCGGTGCGGCTGGCTTCCTTGCGGTACAGGGCCTGGTTATCAACGGATGTGGCGCCAGCGTAGTGAGCCAAAAATTCACGGTGACCAGCGGGTAGGGCGTCTGGATCGAAAAGGAGAGGGAGTTGTTGTCCGAACATGAACCCAGCATCTCACGAAACAGGTCGGCGTCAAGACCCCACGTATCGCAAAAGCGAAATTCTGGCGCGGTGATTCAGGGAAAACACCCCAACCAGGACCGCGCAGTTGATCGCCACGGCGAACCAGAATGCCATCCTGAAGGAGGGATTGCGCGACTTGTGATAGATCAACCGATGGGCCATCCAGGCACCGGGCCTCCAACAAGGGCCAGCAAGTGCCGGGTGGATTCGCGGGTGCGCCATCGCTCGGACTTCGCCGCCCATTTGTCCCGAAGGTAGACGCCGAACGTGAACACGCTGGCAAAAAAGTACCAACTGCTCTAGTGCGGGAAATGTTCTTGATCCAGGCCCATGGCAAGAACCTTGAGCCGACTCCACGCCAGGGCGATATCCGGGTCATCGATGCGATCCAGATGAGGGCGACACTGAAACACCGAATTGGAAAACAGATGGTCCCTTCGGGCCAGCTGCGCTGCCGCCTGCAGGTCAGGCCATGCCGGCAGACACAGCGACTCCCGTCGCGGCAAAGAAGCCGCCATGGAAAGGCCCTTGGGGTCAAAGTCAAAATAGGCGAGAGTCGGTCGGTCATCTGCGGCGATGAGATTCGCTGCAGCTTCGTTTCCAAACATGCCCGGGGCTCCGCGAAAGACTGCCAGAACAGGGCGCTGCTTGAAAAAGCTGGTGAGCCATCGGTACTTGGCCAGCAGCATGAGCGGTTCAAGGTTTTCGCATACCAGCAGGGCCTGGTAGGGCAGCGCCAGCGCCTCAGTCCATTTCATGGCCACAAAACTGCCGGGCGGTGTGGCAAGTGCATGCACCATGCCGATGGCGACCACGGCAACCAGTCCGTGCGTGACCGGCAGCGCTCCGGTCTTCTCCGAGCCGCCACGGGGCGACTGGCTGCGGGAAAAGGCCTCGTCAGGGGCTTTGAGGTCAAACCCACGGGTGAGCAAGATATTGGCCGCGCTGGTGTAGTCCCGGTCCTGGTAGACGACGCGGGCACCGCGCACCAAGCCAAGACCTTCGCAATCAGCCATCCGCGCAGCCACCCCGACATGGGGCCTGTGAGTAGGCCGGTTCGCCACAAACTGACGCAAAAATGCCACCTCGGCGGCATTCATCTGGCGGCCAGCCTGTGTTGGGTCGCCATCGCGGCCTTGGACGTGGCCACGGCATCGCGGAACGTGTGCGCAAAGCGTTCGCCGTCGCGCGGTGCGTTCGCAACCAGCTGCACATTCATCTTGAGGCTGCGCAAGGCCATGATCGCAAACACGAGCCACACATTGGGGGCCAGCGACAGAGCATCGGTATCGCTGTCACGCCATGTGATCAGTGACACACCGGCCTCGGCTGCATTCACGTCGCGTGTCAGGCGTTTCAGTGCCAGTGCGGCGGCAGAGGGCTGCGGTGCGTTCGGTGGATCGACGATGCGGATGTAGCGCTTGGGCGCCTCAGCGTCCATTGTGAACGGGCGTTTAGGCGGCAAGTCACGGGCAAGCGACTCCATCTCCTCAAGCATGGATCGATCGGCCTCCATGGGCTCGACGTGGGCCACCATCGCGGGCAAGGACGCTGCCAACAGGAAGTCCGGAATGTCTTGGCTCAGGTCTGCATCGATCCCCCGCCACGCGGGTTGCTGGCGCAGCATCATGTCCAGCCGGGCCAACAGCATGTGATTGCGCTCAACCTCTCGGATGCGGAAGATCTCTTTGCTCAAATGGGTCTGCATTTCCGACAAACCATGCTGCCACGGCATGATGCGCGGCAAGATATTGCGCCTGATGAAGCGGGCCAGGCCCTCCATTGCCCGCGAGCTCGCTTCCCTTTCGACGATGTCGCATACCTTGGAGAGGCGCGCCAGGTCCGCCGCCAGCGCCGCAGTTTGTTGCTGGTAATAGCGATTCTGTCTTTTCTTGAACTCCAGCGACTTCACGTTGCCATACCGCGTACTGAGCAGGGTCTGCAACAGCAGCATGTTGCTGTCCATGCTGTCCCCGATGTCAAAAACGGTGGTTTGCAGCGATTCCAGCAAATCGTTGGCGGTTGCCTTGTCAACCGTGTTGTGAACCAGTTCAAGCTCGGTCCACAGTGAGTTGACCTGACTGATGCGCGAACCGATCTCAGCCAGACTTTGGAAGGCCGGATACAGCTGCAAGTGCGAATGCAAATACTCGCGCAGTTTAGTGTGCAACCGGTAGCCATCCTCACCCGCCGGGAGCAAGGCGCTGGCCTGGCGTAGCGCCGAAATGGCAAGGCGAGGTGTGCCAGTCTCTGCCGATATCACGCCCGACAGGGCGTGTTCAATGACCTCGGCATGCCGGCTAAGCGACAGCAAGACGTCCTTGATGGGCGAACTCATACGGGGCTGATCCCTGGCTGCGTATCCGCGCCGTCCAGACGAATTTGGGGATCTATCTGGTCAACGACTTCATCATCTGAGAGTTGTGTTGAATTGGCGGCGATAAAACCAATGAGCTGGTACAGGTAATCGATCTTGCCCGTGACTTGATAGCCTTTGACGGCCGGATTGGTTTCAACGACGTAGCCTTCTGCCTGCAACTGGGCCAGCATGCGCCGCACGCGGTCGATGGCCGAATCCGTTACCCGCGCGCCGCTGATGTCGCGCATCTCCGAGAGTCGGCGCTCCAGAGTCGCAGAGGCGCGTACCGCCTCGCTGATCTCCGACTCCCAGATCATGTCACCGGCATGAATCTGTGGATCACGGCCTTGCGCCTGGCGTACCGTCTCCATGAACCCAACCATCGGCTCCAAGCGGCCACGAACCGATTTCAGTTCCTCGCGCAGTCGCGCCCGCATTTCGCCCGTGACGATGGCATGGGCCATGAAAAAGGCGCCATCGTCATTCAATCGGGCCAGCCGATAGCCGATCTCACTGAGCCAGGCCTCAGCACGACTTCGACCGTCCGGATCCAGCAAAGCAGCGAATTCATCCGGATAGTTGAATTGGCAAATGAAACACCCTTCGGCCAATCGCTTGAGCGCTGACTTATGCATCAACATACGCTTCTCCTTCGACTTGGGTTTCGGAAGTCCAGATTGACCCATTGTTTTCAAACACGCACAAACGGGGGAAGTAACGCGCCAAGGCGGGGTCTACGCTGGGTGAGGCGCTGATCACATCGATCTTGTGCCAGTCCAGCGTGTGCAAGAAGGCGGCCAAATTGTCGCTATCAAAGCGTCCAAGCTCATCAACGACCCAGGTCAGGCGCACCGGGGAATTGGGGCCACGGACCATTTGGACGAAGCCAATGAGGTACATGGCAGTTATCAGCGCCGTGTTGCCACTGGACGAGACCGCCCGGAACTCATCCTCATTGGTAATGATCTTGCGCTGACCGTTTTCAATCAATGAGCATTCCAAACGCACTTGGTCATTCAGGTTGACCATGAAGACGCCGTCGCTTGGCAAGATGTTTCGAAACTCGCGAATCAGGGCGGTCTCTTCGTCTGAAGGCACCTCGCGCTCCTGAACCACCACTGAGCGGTGAAGAGAACCTTTGCTGTTGGCGACATCCTGCATTTGCCGCAGCGTTTTCAGACTGCTGATCTGCCCAACGCCCGAGCGTACCGTGACTGACAAGTCCCGAAAGCGTTCAAATTTGGCTGTCTCAGAGAGTGCTTTTTGAAGTTCCCGGTTGAATGAATCGACCCGTCGGTCAAATAGGTCGAGGGTGCGCACAAAGCCGCCCGCCAAGTCCAGAAAACTGACCATTTCCTTGTGGACCTGATCGACATACGGTACATATTCCCGCGGATCAAACCAGTCACATACCACCTGTGCCAACGCGCATTGCCATTCGTGGTCAAGCAAGGTTTGCTTATCAGGAAGTTCTCGCTCCTTGAGCGAAAGCCAATGTTCGACTGGACCCGAACGCATCAACATGACATTTTTGAGGTTGCGCAGTTCCTTCTGAATGGCTTCGGACTCGCCTGCCAGCTTATCCCGAAAATCACTGACAGCAGCTTCAAGGCTTTCCACGTTCCAGTCAACATGAAGGCGGTTGGGCACATAACTCATGAAATCCTTGAGCCCGAGGCGCAACAATTCTGTGAGACGGTCAGCCTGTTTCCGGTTGCTGCCACGGTTGCGTTCAATATTGGCCAAGTCAAGCCTCGTGGACTCTTCCAATCGCGTCAAATCGCCCCTCAAGTCAAGCAACTTGGAATTGATTTCGCTGCAGCGTGTTGCGAGCCTGTCACGCTCCAGGCGCGTGGACTCCATGAGCGGGAAGGTTTCGCGCTGAAACCGTCGCCACTCAGTGACCTCGTGGCGGTTACGAGCGATATTTTCCAGACGCTGAGTGAAGTCTTCGATGCCCCTTGCCAAATCAGCTACCCGAATCGGGTCCACCCCCAAGCCGGCCAGATCGCGGGCCATGTCTTCGTCAATTTGGCTTAGATGGCGATCTCTTTGGACGTAGGCTGCTGCCTTTTCTTGGTCCAGGCGGGCCTCAGCGGCCGATGTCTCCTCGACAACCACTCGGCGATGCGTCCGAAAATCGTCTCGAATGTGTTGCTTGGCTGCTTTCAAGCCATTCAACAACAAATTGGCTTCCGCATCGAGCTTCTGCACGCTTGTCACTTTTTTACGCTGTTCGCTCTCGGTCTGTTGCGTGCATGCCAGCTTTTCCTGCTCCATGACATTGGTCCAGCGAATCTGCGTGAGGCGGGCATTTTCCAGTGCCGCTTTAGCCAACGACTCCCCCGCCTTGGCCTCTCCCACCTTCACGTTGGCCAGGCTCATCTCCTTGGACAAGCGCTGAGCGCTGGATCTGGCGTCTTGCAGAGCCTTGGACACAACATCGGCCTCTCGCTTGAGGGCTGTAATCTGCTGGCGGACATCGGTCATGTCGACCCAGGATGGAACGTCAACACGTTCGACATGCAGAGTGACGGACCCCAGGGTGAGTTCGCCCGGGGATGGTGCGGAGCCATCAACAAGCACTGGATCGAGGTCGGTGCGACACAGAAGCGCGGTATCGATCACCTTCGCGCTGTCAGACCACAGGGCGGCGTCTGTTGATCTCAGAAACGCAAGCAAAGAACCGGCAGGAGGGGATAGCTGCTCCTGCAGTTGCTCGTCGCGCTGGGCGACTTGAAGCGCGGCCTGCTCGCAATCATTCAGGCGCACCAGTGCGTTATCGCTGGCACCGCGCGCAACGGCGAGCTCGTCCTGAGCAGCCAGAACCGATGCTGTGGCCTTGCCAAGAGCCTCGCGCATGTGATCAACCGCCGAGACTGACTGACGCTGTTGCTCCAGCGTGTCAGATGTTGCAGTGGGGCTGGCAAGAAGGACTTTCAGTTCCCCAAGTCTGGAGATCAACAACAGCTTCGCGTCATTTATCTCAGTGATTCGTAGCGGTGACTCAAGGGCTTCAAGCGCATTCTCTTCAGCCGCATGCAATTCATCACCTCTGACTTTGCCCTCGCGTGAAGCTTCCAGTAACCGCTCGTTGATACGAGACACTACGTCAGCGCAGTCGCTGGACACGGCCGCTTTTCGGGTCTGTGTCTTGCGCGTGACGTCACCTGCAGCCGTCGTGAGCCCATCCAACTCGCGCTCCATGGCGCTGCATTGCGAACTGAAGCTATCCTCATTCGACTGTTCGGCTGCAAGCTTCTCAACACCAATCTTCTCAAACTGACGCAATCTTGATTCCGCCGCCTCAACCTCTTCGCGTTTATTGGCCCAGGCGGCATCCGCTGTTTTCTTATCACCTGTCGCCGCCGCGATCAGGGTATTGATGTCGTCGGTTTTCGTATCAAATTCAGATTTGAGACGCGCTTGGCGAGCGTCAAATTCCTCTTGCTCCCGCGCGATCTGCAGGATGGCCTCCTTCACTGCCACGTGCAAAGTGCATAGCTCAAGATGCAGGGTCTTGACCGTTTCAATGCGAGCCTGGATTTTCAGGGCTTCGGGCCGGTTGGCCATGATCCGAGCCAGATGATCGCGGTCCTCCAGCCATCGGGCGACATCCCCGCGACTTTTCTTGATTTCTCGACTGTTGTTGGGCACATTTCCATCGAAATGGGCGTCTGTCACGCGCTCGATGACAATATTCTCAAGATCACGAAACGAGATCTTCTCGTTGGCCATTGCCGCAGCGATCTGATCCAGGTTGTACAGTGGCGAGGGGCCCAGCGAGTGCATGGCGGCCAACTCGCGCATCTTCACCCCTTCCTTTGTCGCAAGCCGTTCATTCAGGATGACGCTACGGTACTGGTGCAGGTAGAGTTTTTGACTGACCTGGTATTTGTTGTTGTCCATCGCCTCGACGTGGGCCTTGAACTCCTCGCGAGTCACAAACTGGTTGTTTGCGTCGTAGAAGAAGTCTTCGCGGTAGCCGCCCCGGATGATGTGAAATTGTGGCGCGTCATCACCCGGCTTGCAGTGCATCACCACGGTGCGCAAGTCAGTTTCGGACTCGCGCTCATACTCGTAAGCCACTGCGCTGCTGGGGTCCGGTAGTGCGTACTTAATCATCAAGGCGCGACCCGTGCCACGCAGGATTTGCTGGGGCGTGGCGCCATAAAAGAGGGGCAACAAACGCAGTAGCGTGGTCTTCCCGACCCCGTTGACGCCCACGGCGAGTACGCCCCCGCGCGGGTCCAGTTCCGCGATCCGTCCAGAGGGAAGCCCACCATTGGGGTTGCGGATATTTATCGTAATGATTCGACGCAACTGATGCGGCATACTGACTCCCTTAATGAAGCAAATGGATGCTCATTTATTGTTGCGAACAGCGGACGAAGAGGTGAAATACGAGACTTCTGCTGGTCAAATTCTACAAAGCCTCAAATTTGGGCAGTTGTGATGCGATATTCACCCCAATTGTCCAATCGAATGGGATGATGTGTCATAGGGAGATCAGGTGGGCGGCCGGCGTTTCGTCGAAGCGCATCATGAAGTTCGACTGCACTCTCCAAATTGCGGGCCAGCGACTGAGCACCATCGCGGAACCGGGTGCCGTTCCAGTCGCCGTAGAAATGGCCGGTCGTGAGTTCAACCAGGTAGGCTGTGTCGCACAGACTGAACTCAGAGGCCTGTCCAAGGTAGCGGCCATTGACGTACCAGGTCCGCATCTCGATGCGGTAAGTGAAGCCCTTAAGGACCCCCACTGCCGGTAATACGGCGACGGGCGAGGGCGATTGATCCTGCATTCCGCTTTGAGTGAGGGGCAGCGGCGCCACTGGAGCGGCATCAAGGCGACTGGTCAATCCGACGTTCCTCTGCACTCGGAACTCGTTGGTATCCGTCCATGACGAACTCAGGTCGTCATAGCAGCTCGTTGCGATGCACCAGAGCGCGATCTTGCGCCATTCTTTGCTCAACTTGTTTCGGCACTCGGCTGCCAGCTCACGCAGGGTCGTTACGCGTAGGTCGTGGCCTCGTGGCAAATCGGCAAGCAGTTCAAAGGTCGGTTCAACAAGAATTGCATCCGTGCTGGTGGCGTCGACGCCCGTTGTCGGGGGCGACAAAGCGTGTTTCTGACTAGAAGGTGTCATTGCTGTTCCCATATCATTTTCCCGTGCGCCAAAGCTGTTCGGAGCAATTGTTTGAAGAGTTGGCGTCAATTTACCAACCATGGCGTTGCTGAATCGTTCTGGCAACTTCGAACTGAAATCCATGAAATCGATAGCGCTTTCCAAATGGCAGCAGCGGAATTCCCATCGGGGTTCGTATATCCAGCAAGAGGTGAGTCAGGGCGGACACGCAAAACGCAAAAGCCAAAAGGCTCGTGTACTGGTGGGCACCGTAGTACAGCAGGTACAAGCTGTACATCGTTGCCAGCACCCAAAGGCACAAGGTGTGGGTGATGGTTCTATGCGGAATCAGGCTGAGTCGATGACTTTCATTGGCGCTGAACCAATGCCGCGTGGTGACCCAAGTGGAAACCTCGGCCCAGTCGGGCGCACTGGCGCCCATGTGGGCACCAAGAAGCAGAAGGACCGTGTGAGTTGAGTCGGATTTGCTGTAATAGGCCAGCAGGCCTCCGGTGGCCAAGCCGGCAAGCGTGTGAGTGGTTTTTGAGGACATATCGGTGTTTCGGGTTAATTAAGACGGGGACTGCGCCGTTTTGTGGGCCAACATGGCAATTGCCTTCTTGATGCCTGAGCGGGCATTGCCATTGCCCAGCTTCAATACCAAGCCGTGAAGCTCAGCAAAACCTTCCGGTGCGGCATTGCCAAGCATTCCTGACGGGTACCCGGCCACAGCCGGCGCAGCAAGCGGCTGGCGGGTAGAGTTCACCACTCCAAATGCAGAGATTTCCTGATCGCGCACGCCCACAGGACGATGAAGGTCTCGCAACGCTGCAAATGCAGCGTCTGCGAAGGGTTTGATAGGGTCTTCGTCATCCCATTCCCGCCAATTTGGAGACCGCTCGCAATAGCCAGGTTCCGCTTCGACCTTCTCGAAGTCTGCATGGAGTTGCGTACAAAACTGGTTTGCGCGCCTAGTCATTTTGTCGAACTTGGACCTTCCTTTGCCGGAGCCAAGCGACATCATCCACGGCAGTGTCTCCCGCCAATTGTTGTATTGAGGAAGGTTATGAAATTGGGCGCGCAAGGAAGTATTGCAAAATTCCATCCACTCAGACATCCAGTCCGGAAGGCCGAGCTTTTCTCGCCAGTCCAGCGCCCGCTCTTCCCAAGCATTCCTGAAACGCTGTCCATAATCATTGATCTGACAAAGAACCTCCATTGGAACCAGGAAGGTGAAATGCAGACTCGTGTTGTCGCCAACATAGGGGACGACACTCAAAACCATGTCAGAGTGCGGCGTCGTTAGGACGTACTTGGTAAGTTCTTTGTAGCCGTCCCATCCACGGTTTGGGTAGCCAAAGCGCCGAAACAGGTAGGCAAAAAGTTTGCCGTAATCCATGCTGTCGCCACAGGCCTCGCGTGTAACAGGGTCAAAAAACCCTTCGGTTTCGGATTTCACCGTGAACGACAAACCACAATAACGGATACCTTGTTTCAGTACCGCCGGAACCATCTTGAATTTGCTTTTCGTGTTCATATCGACCAAGTTACACGACAAAGCCAATCCGTCAAGAGCAAGTTTCGCCAATGCTTTTTAAAGTTGCGGCCTCAGTGTCTAACGGCATTTCATCCCACTCACGGCCATCAAGTAACCGTCCCGTCGCTTTCTTTCCAAGCTTAAGAACCGGGTGCTGCCACGAATAAACCGGGTCCGACACCATCGCCTTGATCTGGTGTGCCATGTGGAAACTGCCAGAGGCCATGGTGCGCCTGGAGTCGATGCTTACGAGGTGGCAATTCATGCCTTTGATTTTCGGCACCTCGTCAAGTCGCATCGGACGCCATTCGCCCCATTGTTTAAAGGTGAAAGGTACGTTCGCCGCCTGGCATTGATCACGCAAACGTCTCACCCAGTCCGGGTGCATGGGCCGCGCGTTGTGACCGGACTCGCCGCCGACGATGACCAAGTCAATGCCGGGCTTGTAGTGCCCTTCGCAACCTTTGCTGTTGATCATCGAGCCCGTGCCCTCGTAGCTCTGCATGGTGCTGTTCCACCACATCCCGAAATGCTCGCAAAGGTCCACCTGGGCCAGCAGGGGCTCCATCGACAAAAACCGCGTGGCCGCAGGTGTGCGCAAAAGCTTGGGAATGTCGCGGTCAGCCTCAATTTGATTGACAACACTGATTCCCAACCAGACATTTGCGTATCCGCAACCCCAGTCAGCCGGGAGCATGGCCCCAACATTCCCTATACGTTTGGTCAGGATCAACCAGTCTAGGTTTGGCGTTGCGCGAATCAGCGCCCACAGTTCTTCGCGCCATTCTGGATCAACTTTGTTGTCAAAGACATCAGACAGCGATGCACAAAATACTCTGCGACGCCGTCCATTTTTGGCGGCGAACTTCGCGTGAGCTGCATTCCAGCGGCGAGGCAGATTCCAGTTGGCGGTGCCGGTGCGCCGCCGGGGTTCATTTGGACCCCACGCAATACCCAATGTCCGTGCCGGCGTGCTGGATTTCGCATAGCAGTTTTCGCAACCAGGTGAGATCGGGTCACAACCAATCCAACCATTGAAGGTGCTGTCACACCATGAAATGCCAGTTTCTTCTGCCATGGAGCTTAATTCCCAGTCTTTGTGGTGGAAAAATACCGGTTGGCGACAGATCGGCCCTGCTCAGCATTCCAGATCAATGGCGATAAATGGTGCAGTGGCACTTGGGGCTCAAACTTGATTTGTTCGTTCTTATCCGACCAACGAAACCGCTTTGCATCCGAATAGAATTTGCGACGCAGGTGTGGCGCGATACCCAAGATCGACTCGATCGATCTGCTCCATGACAGATCCAGGGTAGCGCGATGATGTAGCGGGGCTCCACCCGCAGCACGACGTTTGGCGCGGGTCGTGGAATCCCGGTTAAAGAAGTCGCGGCGATCTTTGCGTTTCACCCCACCGCTTTCGTGACTTTCAATTTTTGTTCCAGCCGGTGTCGTGCTATTCACCTGGCTTGCCCGAAATGCGGTCTTTTTGATGGGCTCGCTTGTTTGGATAAGCGTCCACTCAATGGCGTCTTGAAGAGCCCTTTGAGCGGAGTGCTTGTCGTCGAGAAGAACCTGCGATTTGTAGTCGCTCCACTGATCGGGGTTGCCATATCTATGAACAAAATGGGCCGTCTTCACCCGGGCATACAAAAAATGCACGGGCTTGCCTGCAGAAGCTTGCAATACACCTACTGGAACGGCTGTCCAGACGCTTTCGTAATAGCTGAGTTTTGCGTAGACATCGATTGCATCCCACAACAGCTCCCGCGTGAAGGTTTCATCAAGTCCGGACTGAACAGGGGCCCCACGGCCCTTGGCGAGCACATCGCCCAGCAGGGCCGCTTGGCTGGTGATCGCAGTTTTAGCATCTGACAGCCACCGCACGGGACAGGGCTCATGATGTTCCTGAATCCACGAGCTGAGAAGCGGCCACTCTCGCAGCAGCGTCTCCATCGCATTGGGCTTGTCCTTTTGGAGCCAGACCAGTGAGGTCGAGGCAACCGACAACTTTGTTTTCAGCACGTCAATCAGAACGCGTTTGACCCATCCCCATTGAACGCCCGAGGCATAAGGTGCTTTGTCATCCGGAGTAGCTTCAACGTAGAGCGTCAAGCGATTTTTGCCGGTGCGGCACAGCATCAGGGGCTCACACCCAAGATCACTGATCAGGCGGTCAACCATGCTCTCGGTCGACTTGGCAATCCGATCTGAGGGATACATCAAGGACAACAACTCGTGCAATGCTTTTGTATCGGTCAACGCCGGAGCATCGGCGCCGCGATGGGCCGCGCGCCACGTTGCAATGGCGTTTTCAATGGCTTCGTCGACCTCGCCTTCCCTGAGAACACCGTTTTCCAATGCCGCCTTGGCCAAAGCGGCGCGCAACTCGGCCTGATCGGCTTTCTCGGCCAACAAAATGGCCTCGGCCCGCTTGAATGCGCGTAGCCAAGAGATGTGCCCCGAACGATTGATCCGGCTGTATATGTAGCGTTGAACAGTTTCGAGCCGGACCAGGTCCATGCACAAAAACCAGTCTTTGAAGTCCTTGTTGTCGGGTCCATCGAGCCAGACGTTGGCTTGCCCTCGGTCACCGCTGCGGCCGTTTGAAGTTGGCATTGAAATGTAATGACAGCCTTTTTCGCGGGATACGACCATCTGAGCCGGCAACCGGTCGGAATCGACTTCCATCGACGTCATCCGCTGGAGTTGGGGGCTGGCGGACCTCATGTTGCGGTCAAGAGACGTGATAACCCGGGAACCAGAGCGCACAGCCTTGTTGCAGCGTGAAATCCAGTCTTGGACGGGCTCAAGGTTCTCACCGAGCAATCGGGCTGGGTTGTCGTCATCCAGAAAGAGAAAAAATTTCTGCTGGAAGTCAATCGACATGAACTGCAATCCGTTCTCCGGTGGATAAAACTCACCAAAAAGCTTCAGTCGGTGGTCCAGGCCGCACAGCAGAATCAGGAATCGCTTGTAGTGGAGGGAAAGATCATTGAAATTCTCGACCGATTTTCCAAACGCCACATCTTGAAGTCCGATCCGGGTGCCGTCGATCCCTTTGAATTCACCCTCGATTTCTGACTGGGTTGGGAAAAGCCGGTCGGCAGCTTCGTGCGATGGCTCGCTTGAATACACAACGTGAATGTTCTGGCCATCCCTGACCAACAGGAATACCGCCCGGTTGTTGATCTCATTCATGACACGCTGAAAGGCTGTCGTTTCACGCGAATACTCAATCGAGCGGCTGGTGACGGCCATGGAAACGACACACCGCGGTGCCGGAAACACCTGATCGACTAGGGACGGGTTGGCTTTTAGTGCCTCAAAGAAGAGCCGTTGGCTGTGCCAGTCAAAACTGTCCTCCACAGGGACCCACACCGCAAGCTCTTCGTCCATATAGCGTTTGCCCTGGACCAGCGTCAAGGGTTCAATCGTGGATGCGGATGCGCCCTCCAGAATGGATACCACGTCAACGCCGTCGCCCGTGTAGAGCTTGAGGGAGTTGAGACCTTGGGTGATGTCCTTGACATACTTGATCGCCTTGCTGGCGCGAGCCAGGGCAACCTTGCCTTTTTCAGCGTAATACGGGGCCAGACACTTGAGCTTGGTGGCGATGTCGTCGTTGCGGGCGATCAGCCATTTCGATGTTGATTCAGCAATGGCAATGCGTTTACGAGCCTCGACCGTCAGTTCCTGCAAGCCTTCCGAGTTAATGCCGCCAGAAATCATGAGCCCGACTTGATCCGAAATCGTCACTGACCGGGCAACCAGCGGGTTGCCGGCCGCGGTGGACCGGCGGGCGGCCCGGCGGTGAATTTTGCGCAAATCCGATGTGCGCTTGGTCTGGGTTTCTTGAGACGCAGCAACTTCAGCCACCATCTCCCGCTCGAATTTCTCCAGTGCTTCCTCCACAGCCGCTTTCACGCCGGGCAGGGCAAGTGGATTTTCTTGGGCTTGCGCCATTTCCTCCTGCATGGCGGCCACCTCGCGCATGATCTGGGTTTGCTCATCAGTACGCACCGCTTCTGCGTCTTTTGCAGGTTCAAAGTTGGTTAAAAAGTCTGCAATCAGGATTCGGTACGTGGAATTGCAGCCATTGCGCGGGTGACTCAACAAAATGGCGGTGTGCGGTGCGCCTTCGAACTCGAATATGTCGACCAATAGATGCACATCGCGCGCATGCAGCGTGAACGAATGATCGCTCCAGCGCGTGTCGTGAACTTTGAAATCGTTCTTCAGACGCCAGTAGTAACCTGGGGCCAGGACATCTTCAGATGCGATCCGTTGGAATTGAGGGGATTCGTCCTCATTCACGAGGGAAATTTGGGAGGAGGGTGTAGGGCTCATGTCGTCCAAGGTACAGGAGAAAGGACGGCCGTCAAGAGGTCTTCGTTGCAAACAACTGGGTTGTGCGCCGCGAAGGATCGTGGCAATCATGTGGAAAGTCTCGGTGTGCTCCGTCCGAACGGGTATCCGTATTCAGTTGCTGATTCAATCAACAACTTTCCAATGACCACCAGTGCCTTGATGCGTTTCCACCGTTAGCTGATATGTCATTTTTTGGTTTCTTGGCGTGTTAACCTGGGCCTCTGTTCTTAATACTGCGCGCCAGCACGAAAAGTTCATCCTTTAGCGCGTCCAGCTCTGTGTTTTCCGAGGAAAGCGGGACCCCGTTAGCGGAAAGGTAGACCTCTCCGAATCCGCCAGATCCACCGTAAATACGAAGAAATGTGTTGGCGGCATCCCAATGGCCCTCTTGTAACTGTCCGCCGATTTCATAAATGCGTTTAGCCCACGCCGGCTGTCCAAACTGCTGCAACAGTCCGTAAGCTTTTAAGAGCGCGTCTTCGAATTTTGAGATGTCTTGCTTGCTCATTTCAACACTCCAATTTTGGTCGCGACAACGCCTGGTATCTTCCATGGCGTCGGAACAACAATTTGCCAGTTGCCGCCCAGATAAAACCCGCCTTGGTATCCAATTTTCCCTGTGTAGACGGTAGTTCCTGCTGGAACCTTTACAGCGTAAGAAGTATCTATGACCGAAAGCGCTCCACCGGGCCATACTGGCTGTATCGCCCTGTCTACCCTTGTTTGAAGTATCCCATCCGCTGGATCCAGACTCAAATACTCACCAAGTTCTTTGCCCGGTGCACCCGAACCTGCGCGGTAGAGGGTCGTGTCTTCAGCAAGAACGATCCCGCTGTATCTGCTGCCCGCGAATGTCTCTGCATATTTTTCAGCAAGAGGGCCAGGTTCGACAGCTGTCCAGCGGCCTGTTACCACTCCTAGCGCTTCATGTCGAGCGATCAGAAAATCCTTAGCGGCTTGCTCAACCGCCAGCACTTCCTTAGCTCCAATGCGTTCAACTACACCCCCAAGCTTACCTAGTGGCATGGCCAGCGCAGCTACGTCCAGCCCTGATGTTGGAAGAAGCACCTGATTCATCGCCGTGGCCAACGCCAACCCAGCAAGTTTCAGCCGCCCATCGCCTGCCAGGCCCGCATTGCGATCAATGAACTGCTGAATCTGAGCCTGAAACCGCTTGAGTGGTGCGATCTCCAGCTTCTGCAATACATCCTGCAGTCGCTGCACTGCACTTGGGCCACTCGGGATGTTTGCGTTGTCGATGCCACCAAAGGCAACCCGTTGTGTCACACGGGTGGACTGGCCTGCATAGCTGTTGGCATCGAAGGTGAACGGTAAGGCAGTTGTGTTCCTGACCTGAACGTTGATCTTGTGCAGGTTACTGGCGATGGTCTTTGCGGCCACACCATCGGTAAGTAAACTGTACTCGCTTTTAGCCTGTGGTACGCCTTCAACTGGCATGCGGGTAAGCGCCGCGATGAGAGAGTTAGTGTCCTGTTCGCTATAGCCGGTTCTGGTGGCGTCAGGCAGGGTGATGTTCAGCTTGCTCTGTATTCCGCCCATGATCGTGCGGTAGAGCTGTTTCTGCGCTTCAGTGGCTTTGCTGGCCTGCGATTGAGCGCTGAGGTAGTCTGTATAGCTCTGCGCGCCATTGACGGCCGCCTCATCGAGCAATGCGGTTTGGCGGCTGTTTAGCTCCTTAATCGGCGGATAAGGGTCAGCGGCATGGCGCAGGCCCCACACCAGATTCTGGATCTCGCTGCGCTTGTCGATGTTAGCGGCGGAAAACTGCATCATGGCCTGATACACAGGCAATGCGGTTTCAGGGACAAGTTGTGTGATTGGGACCAACTGCAACTTTTCACCAGACATTGGGGCTGGCGCCGTTCGGTCCATGCAGTAGCCTGCCAGAGAGAAGGCGATTTCGGCTCCAGGAGGCACGGTGATGGTGTTGCCGGCCGCTTGCGGACCAGAGGTAAGACCATGGGCGTAATAACGCAAGAACGGCAGCAATGCTTGGGCGGCTTCCGTCAAGTCACTTTCTGTCAGAGCAGGCTTGTTCTTTGTAAGCCGAACAAACGCCTTCCAGCGGGCAACCTGCTTTTGCGTCTGGATGAAATTGGCCGGGTCGTATATTTCGATGCTCACTTGTGGGCCGGATCCAGATCCAAACTGCGGGGTCAGTGGGCTATCGAAGATGAGGCTGGCAGAGTTTGCTTTTTGGCTCATTAGGGCTGTCAAGGCGCGCTCTGCTGCAGGATTGTTTGGGGCGTGAATACCAATGATGGATGCCAGTTGTTGGCTGACGGCCAGCTTGAGCTGGTTGCCAAATATGTTTTGCATGTCCCCCGCAAGATCGGCGTGGGCAGGATTGGCGATCTGAAACAGAATCAGGAGCGCGGAAATGGCTCGCTTAATAAAGCGGACAAGATGAGGAATCATTGTTTTCTACCAGTGAAAGATGTGCTTAATGGACATGTCAACCAAGACAGCCATTGCATTCGTCTTTTTCGATGTGGATAAAGCAACCAGAAGGTTCATAGAACGCTATGTCCAGACACATCACATCCTCTGGAAAGTGTTCAAAAGTCGGCAAATCGGTAGCCGGGTCGTGGACAAACAAGCCAAATACCCGATCGCGCCCGGCATATACCCAATGCCAGTCACCATTGCGAACGAAGACTTTGAGAATTGCAGCTTGCCCAACTGAATCCCAGCCGCGAAAATGCTTCCTGCGCGATGGCACACCAGCATCATTCAGAGCTTTCTGCAGTTCCTTGAAGTTGCTTGCGTATGGGCGTTTCATTCGTTTGACCGAAAGTCCAGCCGAGACAAACACTGCGCGGGCGTCAGCGTAGGGCTTGCCACTTGCCATTGCAAGGCAGGCAACACCGCAGTCGTATTTAAGCTGCTGACGGACTTTTACAGGCAGGCCTTCAGCATTTTCACTTTTGATTTCGTTCCTCAGCGACGGCAGTTCAAGTTCCATGATCATGCGGCCAACTGCCTGATATCTTCCATCTCGACAACAGGTGGCAGGGCTACGCCCAACCGCTCCAGATACGCCTTGGCCAGCTTCTTGATGCTGCCCGGCTCGACCGCATATGTTTCAACCAGGTCAGCATCAGGATCGCGTACGCCATCGATTTGGCCCTTCTTGAGGCCCAGGATGTCAGCGATGACCGGATCAGACCCATCTTCGGAAAGGAGGAAGTAGGCAAGGGATGGTTCGTCCTGTCCATCACGCCAGTATCTGCCGCCGCACTGTTCGTGCACCCCCGGAGACCAGTCAAGCTCACCGAAGACCCCAACCTTGCAGACGCGCTGCAAACCATCAAGTCCCGCACCTGCGCGCAGGGAAATGATCATCACCCGGCAATCCCCATTGACAAATGCCTCCTTGGTCGCAGCCTTCTGCTTGGGGGACTCCGAACCGGTGTAAAGCATGGGCTTGAACTCGGCCAGCAGCTCAAGCCAAATTCCATAAACTTCCCTGTGCCATCCGAAAAGAATCACTTTTTCTTCTGAAGCCATAAGCATGCGGACGAATTCGGCTACATAGGGGGCCTTGGCAACGCCCGTGGCCTGGCGCAGCATGACGTTGAATTCCTCGCTGGCGCGAAATTTCTGACCTTGATAGCTTTGCTGGCTGGCCAGGATCACTTTGGCCAACTCAACAGCGGAACTTTTTACGGTATCCAGAACGGATTGGTCTGTACTGATGGTTTGGACGATCCGCATGCAGGGTGGCAGCTCGCGCCCAACGTCCTTGCGTGTCCTGCGCAACATGATCCCTTCACGCCGCAGAAAGGATCCGAACGCCTTGGGGTCGCCGATCGTCCCTTCTCCAATACACCACTCGCGGTGGAACTCTTCATAGCTCCCCAGCGATCCCGGCAGCAAGACATTGATGACAGAAAAAAACTCTGCTCCCAAGTTGTAGATGGGTGTGGCTGAAAGTCCCAAGCGCAATTTGGCTTTGGAGGCAATGTGCTTTGCAGCCGCGTACTTATTTGAGTCTTGATTTCTCAGGTCTTGACACTCATCATATATAACGTATCGCACCAGTCCCGCAAGGGTTTCGGCCCAGCCGTGGAGCTTGTGGTAATTGCTGATGATCACGTCAGGCAAGCGCGGCATTGCAACATCAAACAAGCCTGCCTGTTTCTTGTTGCCGTGGGGCTTGGGGATCAGATCGTAGGGTTGACCGGATTTAAGGATGTGCACTTTGAGTTCGGGCGCAAAGGCATTGATTTCCGCTTTCCACTGCTCGGGTAGGTGAGTCAAAGTGACAACCAGAACCGGTAGGTTGTCCGCTCGTGCCATGGCGCAGATGCCGCTCACAGTCTTTCCCAGGCCCACGTCATCAGCCAGCAGCAGGCCGGTTTTGATTTCAAGCAGCGTGCCAGCAGTCTTTTGGTACTCGCGGGCAGGCTTGGCCAGAACAAAGTCATCAGGCGGGCGACGGTTGCTGAGAAGTTCGATCACGCGAGATTGCGCCTCGACATGACCGCTGGCCCGATTCTTCATCCATTGCAGCGCTGCGCGGCTCATTTGCATGGGATATCTCTGTGTGAACCACAAGAGATCGCGTGAATTTTCTTCGTTATCGGTAAGCGCGATGGAATCACCGGCGCGCTGGCTCACTTGGGGAAAGACGCGCCGCAAGCGGCCCCTGACATGGGGCTCACAGGTGATAACCCAATTGCTGCCATCCAATGCTATGGTGCCGAATTTCATAGAAGGCTTCCCGTCAGTCGAAGCGAAAACACGGGCTTGCCGCCCATCGCTGCGGGGATGCGGTTCACCCACCCCGGCGTGCCCACCAGCAGCACGGTGCTGATTTCGGGGTGCGCGGTGTAGCGACTGATCTGGCGCAGAGCCTGCGCGACAGATCCCTTGATCTTGATTTCGAGTGCAATGTGGCCTGCAACGAGGAAGTCAGGCCGGTCCTCGGGGCTCAACACCTTTTCACGTTGGTAGGTTATGCCAGCCATGTCCAGCGCGAGTGCAATTCCGGCCTGAAGTTCTTTCTCATCATTGAAGCGGAAACGGCAACGTTCGATGCCGGCCAGGATTTGGACGGGAGTGACCATGGCGAGTTGATCGGACCCAATTGTCAATTGGGTCTGACCTGAACAAATTGAGTTGATTGACACGGCATTCATGATTTATGTGGCTTCATCGGACGGCCGTGGCCGGGCGGGAGGGTCTTCCTTCAGATAGCGCATAACTGCCACGGTGAATTCATCGAGCGTGCGGCAGACTGCCGTCAGGTAGCCTTCCTGCTCGAAGGCGTCGAGCCATGCCTTTTGGTCCAGCGACAGCCGACCAGTGTCGGACTTCAGTTCGATGGCAAGGCCCGCCCATTGGCGGTGCCGGCGCGGCAGCAGGAAGTCGGGCACGCCGGGTTTGGTGCCCATGCCCTTGAGCTTGCCTGCCTCCCCGCGCGGGCGCTTGCCGCCACTTGGGCAATGAAACAGCCAACGCAAGATGGTGTGCTGTGGTTGCACCAGCTCAACCCATTCAAAGCACGCACGGTGCAGGTCCTCTTCTGGGGCTTTGCGGAGCGTGGCCCTGGCCCTGGCCGTGGCACCCTTACCAAGCTCACCCGATGCAAGCAGGGCGAGATACTGGGCGGCCGGGATATGGTCGGAAAGACCGGCAATGATGGTATTCACGGGGTGTGCTCAATGGCCTCGTAGATCATTCCTGGCGATATAACGACTTGCCCCACCTGATGGAGGCAATTCCTGCCTGTTGGCCCGCAGATCCCTGCAAACTCGTAGCGCTGACCACCGGCGAGTTGAATCCACGCCGGGATGACGCGGCCCTGGTAATTGCCGATACTGCGGCCCTTGGACGAAAGAATGCGGTCGGGATGGCTTACCAAAAAGAGGTCCTTCGCCTGGGCCAGCGGCAACACCTGAGCCATAGCATCGCCCTGAAACACGTGGTTGAGGATGGAGTCCTGGTCGAGGCCGAAGGAAATGCCCCTGTCCAGCAGTTCCACCCCGACACAAACGCCTGTGGCAGATTCAAAAAGGGCAAGGCCGAGCCGGACTTGAGTCTGAGCCATTGAATGTCCCATTAGTCGGTCAGACCCGTGACGTCTGCAACCGTGCGCCGCCCGACGTTTTTTTGCGGACAGTGCGGCCATATGGGCGCGCGCCGTGGCGGCGGGCACGATACCGTTCCAGTCCCCTTCTTTGCGGGCCACAAGTCGGGACTGCTCATAATTCGTACTAGCGCAGCGCCATTGACCGCATCGATACGCGGCAGGTAGCGCTGACGGTCACCGTGCCGGCGCGGTATTGCCCGTTCGGCGAGCGGGCGCAGGCCCCGTGTTGAAAACGAGGCAGGCCTGGGATTGGAGGCAACTTTAAGTTGGGAAATAGTCACGGTGTCAGCCGAAGCAAAGTAAGAGGTATGCAGTCAGGATACGGAACAATGGCGTTCGCGCAAGTCCGAAGTCCCGTTGCGACGCAATACTTGCTTGATGCCGTAAGCATGGCAAATTCATCAACCAAAATTAGCAACAAACCCACCGGAAACGGCACCGAAATTCATTTTTTTCTCAAACTTCAAGGGAGCGGATCAATCCTGAACAAAAATGGCCTCCTAAACCATGGATTGAAGAATGTCGGAACTTGGCCGGGATTTGGACTCGAAGTTGGTGCTGCACTGTCCTTACTGTGGGGGCAAGGGCGAACTCAAGCCGGGCGACCGCGTTTGGCCTGGCAAGGGGCACCCCGCGCTGTACGTGTGCGAAAACTACCCGGTCTGCGATACCTATGTGCGCTGCCATGCAGGCACAGAAATTCCGCTGGGCACCATGGCGGGCAAGCGCCTCAGGCGCTTGAGAACGATTGCCCACGACCAGTTTGACCCCATCTGGAAAGACACCGACAACGAGCTCGGCCGGTCAGCGGCCTATCAAGCTGCGGCACGGGTCATGGACGCGCAGGGCGAGTTCCACATTGGCAGCCTGGACGAACGGGGCTGCGAGTTATTTATCGAACACATCCACGCCGTTGAATTGGAAATGGACCGGCTGCTGGTTGAGCACGCGCAACGGGGGGCGCCCCCCGGTTCGGTCACACTGGAAATCCTTCAAGTCCTGTTCCACCCTGATCGCGACACCTTTTTGAACGAAATCGCCCTGAGCGACATTAGCGGTTATGAACGTGAGTGGCTAGATGCCCAACGTTGCGGGCTGGTGGTCCAGGATGGGCTCAGAGTCAGGCTTTCGCCCAAGGGTAGAACGGCTTGCTTGTCGGCCCTGTAGCTCAAAAACAATTCAAATCGCATTTCCAGCGATAGAATGAATTTTTCGCACCGCGCGAATTCGTCGCCCAAACCCATTTGCAACAATGGATTTAAGAGGCGGCATATCAAACAAATCGTATTTCGCGCCATGCAGCGCAGATGAACCGATCCAACGGGCAATGTTTGGGTAAGTGATCAAGCTCGTCCATTCGCGGCGAACAAAACAACAGGAACACAAAAAACGTCCCATGTGGATACCCCTCTCGGGAGGTGTGCGCACATCGGATTGATACGGATTCCTTCATGACGCTCTGTCATGTTCTTCAGCTTTTAGCTGGAGTGTCAAAGGCGAAGCTTCCTGCTTTGCATTTTTCAGGAAAGACCGCTTTGGTCGCAACATCAAAGTGGCCTGGTCGGACTCTTTGAATTCATTGAAGGAGTACGACCATGTTTTTTGATAAAACGATTGACAGCACGATTTACATTTTTGGAATCGGCCGCCTGTACTTTCTCGTCGGCTTTTTGGCCGATGGGGATGTCTACGGACGCATGACCATACGCCCAAAAAACCATGAAAACGAATGGGCTCACACATGGGCCGATGCGATGTCGCTTGACGCCTTTGAAGCCTGGGCGCCCACCGCGCCAACCAGAATCCTCAAAGAGCTCGAGGCTGAGATATATGTCTCTCTTGATGGGAGAGATTACCCGTTCAGGCATCCCAAAGGACGATTGACGGCCAAAGCGGCAATCATCGACCGGGTGCTGGAGCATAGAGTGGTCTAGCACCCAACCAATCCCCGGCCAGGTACCGCAAGGTATCTGGCCGGGAAGGTGTTTCATGTCTTGGCGGTGTCCTGTGATATCTCAAGCTGCAGCGCATCGCGCAGTTTCCTGATCGCCTCTTCATGAGCCACTTCTTGGCGGCATACGGCGACCACATATTGGTTTTTAAGATAGTCGGCCCGCAACTGCTTGGTGCTGAAATGGCCTGTTCGTGCCACAGCTTCATAGACAGGCTCGCCGCCCATCCAACGTGGCAGAAAGCCCCTTAAGACCATCATCCAAGGGAGGGGCTCGTCCCGCCAGTGCAATGCATTGGGATACTGACTGCGCCACTTCAAAACCGGTTTCCTGTTTTCCATAAATTTGAGGTTAGCACGCCGGCCGCATTGAACAATCGTGATCGTGCCACTTTCAGCGCCGCAAAATTCAAATTTCTGAAAATCAGAAAGGATTGGTTTTCCGTTGACGTTATAATTTTTGAACTTTGTGCTGACGCACAATTCGTTGACCTTGTGTCAGCATTTCAAAACCCCGACCCTTCACCGGGTTGGCCTGATCTCTGATCAGGATTCAACAACTGCCCTGGGCGAACTTCGCCCCAAAGGGTACGTTCATCTTCCTGGGGTCTATTCAAAGGAAATCTGTTATGAACTCTACGCCTTTAGGGAATATTGAAAACAATCCGGCGAACGCCCGTGCGAGCGCCGCAGTCAATATCGTTCGCCTGGATGGCCGTGTGTCACAGGTTATCGATGGACGGATGCGCCTGAAAGCGGCAATAGAAGTGCTTGGCAAGGCTGACGTGATTGACCCTGAAACGGGTGCCTCATTCAGCGTGTCTTTGCGGGACGGTAAATACGTGGAAGTTGAAGGCGTTAAGTCATCGGCCAAAACGGACAATAAGCCGTTTTATCGTCAATTTTTGAAGCAACGCTTTTGAGAGGAAAACTCTGAAATGAAACTGCTTAAATATATTGAGAAGCTACAGGCGGCATACGACGCCTACGGCGATGTTGAGGGGGTGTGCATTGAGGGTGGCCCGACGCTGGACCCCACGCAAGTGGTCATCACTGACTTCCACCTCGTTATCGTTACTGAGGCCAATGGTGATACACCATGCGGCGTGGAGGCTCCCTATTTTTTGATTGGGCAGCCTAGCGACTGATAGGAAACAAAATGGTTTTCCGCCATTGAAGAGTCCTTTCCAAAAGTAGTGCAGGAAGTTCTTGCACTGTTCGGTTTTGCCAAGACAGGCGTTTAACGCGCATGAATAATTCGTCGACAAGACGAATTCATAGGCTCAGTTCTTGAGCTTGGTTTTTTTCACCCACTGGGACACAACCCCAGTGGGGATGTGCCCTTTCTTTTCAGGACACATCATGATGAAACTTATCAACAGCCCAGTTCGTAGCAGCAGCTTGGCCTATTGGTTCTCGCCTAAGCGCGGCCAAAGCATGGCAGCCGCCAAGAAAATCGTGCATAAGCAGGAACGGGCGCAGCTGCGCCAACTGGCACGCAAGGATCTGCTGGTGAACCACTTGGTGGACCTGGCAGAGAAGGTCGAACAGGACCGTCTCGACCGCGAGGCGGCGTTCGTGAACCTGATGCGCAAGGCCATGGCCAAAAAGCATCCTGGTCAACCGGCCCCAAAGGCGCGCTCCGAGGTATCCACCGGCGTGCGCTACGAGGTCCGCGTCAGCACAAGCGAAGATCGCAAGTTCGCCGTCCTGGCGTCTTGCGCCATCGACTGAATGACCCAAAAAGCGCCAAAGGCCATGCGGCCGACACGCTATTTTCAAAATCACAAGCCCCCAATCCCGTTCGCGTGGATTGGGGGCTTTGTGTTTTGGCGGCTCAGATTCAACCTGCGTTTGGAATTTCTGACGGCCCAAAACCGCTGCACGAGACACCAATTGAGCGCTAAAATGACTGGACTTTGACCACTGTGTCAATTTGTCGGTCCGTCTCAGAGCGTAGAACCGGCCTTTCAACAAGACCACCAGCTGGTCATCAAAATCAACTGCCCAGGGCGAACACGCCCGCATGGGTACGTTCATCATCCTTGGGCTTCAACTACAGGAGTTCAATCGACTATGAAAATCGTTCGATTTTCGGCAATGGGAGTCGGCTGGGAAAACCTTGCGCGAGCCAGGTATCCAGGACTGTTCAATGCCATGACTGTTGAAGCGATCCGTGCTCAGTACGGGATGCAAATGCACGCTGACGGCAGCGCTCCACGCACTGCAGGAGATGCGGTGTGGCTTGGAGTCGCAAAAGACAAAAGCGCGATCGCGGCCTAATTCAAAAATCAACCCCTGCGGGAGAAATTCCCGCAGTACGCGTCGGCATTTCTCCCCACATCACCCAAGGAGAATCAGGTGCCATACACCATCGAAGTAAAGCACGATACCGCCCACCGAAAATGGAAAGTGCTAAGTGTGGTTGCCATCGTCCCGGAGCGCCTAATCGAGGATGCTCCGGCGCATGCGCAGCAATATGCAAGCGACCATCAAATGAACCCGGACCAGTTGGCTTGCCGGGTCGTTGAAATCGATTCAAGCCAGATCGGCCAGAACCCGCTGTCGTCGTATCGACGTATTGTGTTCAACCGCGTCAGTGCGGCGACCGCCAACCGCGGCGCCGCAGTACCAATCATGGCTCGCAGTGAGCAACCGACCTTGGGTTCGGAATTCGCAGCGGCAAATCAAAATCACTGCCCTGGGACGAACACCGCCCGCATGGGACGTTCGTCCTCCATGGGATTCAACTACAGGAGTCCAAAAAATGGCGAATAGCAACTTCCACGCAGCGGCCAAATTGGCCTGTACTGCTTCAGCACTGTCGTTCGAAGAGTGGCAGCGTAGACCAGTTTATCGGGCTCACTGCAAGACAGCGGCCATTGCTCGCGCAATGTGCAATGTTCAAACGCAACCCGGGCACGGACTCGCGACGAGATTTGGACTAACCGATCATTCAGGTTTGGACACGTTTCGTGCGCTGGCTCCCTACAGGACCAGTCAGGCGGTGCGTCTACGCAACCAAGTGGCAAAAGCAATCAAGAACGGCCGCAAGGCTGGGAATTTGAAGCTTCAAGTCAACATCTAAACCCCGACGGGCACCAAGCCCGACAAAGGAAGGTGCCCGTACTTTTTGAAAGAACGGAATGGGAAAAACGAAGAAGATCACGGACCAACAAGCGGCTCCGGTAGCCATGCCAACTGTTGGGGAACTAGGTTTTTACGGACCAGACCCCAGCGGAACCTTGTCGCCCAACGTGTTCCAGTTCATGGACGGTCCGCGCGTCCATGTGCTGGCGCTGCGACCCGACATGGTCTTGAAGATTGATCTCGACGAATGGATGTCGCTTGAGTCCATGAAAGCGTCGACGCTGGAACAATGTGAGCGCATCGAAGACGAGATGACTCGCAGGATTCTCAAAGGGCGCATCGCGGCCCTGGTGGATGCACTGGACTTCTACAAAAAACAGTTGCTGATCGCTCAACAGCAGAGTGCTGTGACGCACTGTGGGCCGGACCTGACACCCCGCCAAATTGAGGCCGGCATGAAACCCAGGTGCCCCAAGCCGGGGGAAGTAGAGCGCCTTTATGCGGCGCGAGATCGCTTTGTTGCGGCCCTGAAAGAGAAGGGCAGCATCGAACTTAACGACCTTGAAAAATTGGACCGGATGGGCCGATTCAAAGTCGCAGAGGAATGCTGGGGAATCCTTTCCGCCGAAGCCCGTCAGGCCCTGCTTGACGACGCTCACCACCAGGTGCGCGCGTGTGCCGCGATTAGCTGGCGCGACGCGACAAAGACGGTTGCAGCTTCGGCGGCTCTACCCAACCCGCAGGGCACTCCAAGCCCTCAGGGCTGGTGCTCTCCACACGGGGAAATTCTGAAACACGAAATTGAAGGGATCGAATTGAAATGAACCTGACAAAAAAACAGGTGCTTGCAGTACAGAAGGTGGGATTGGCAGTGCTTGAGGCCATCCAGGCGGCCGGCGAATTGGGGGCGCCATCGGGGGCTCTGTATGCTGCGTTGCAGCATCAGGGCTGCACATTGACCCAGTACCAGTCCCTCACAGGGTCCATGGAACGGCGGGGCTTTGTGATCCAGGAAAGCGACTGCTTCACCATCACCACTACTGGCGAACACTTCATCAGCCAGTTGCGACGCACCGTTGCCATGGAAGATCCAGTGGAGGCTTAGGCGTTCGCAAACGCTATCGCAGGATGCCCGGCAAAGCACCCATCTCAAAAACACAAGCCCCGCGCTGTCCTCAAAAGGACGGTGGCGGGGCTTTTTCATTGGAGAATGCCGCTATCGGAATGCGAGGCGAGACAGTTCATAACGAGAGACGAAAAGGCTCTGGCATTTAGTTGACGGACGGTCAGAGAACGCTTGTTCGAGCATCAATTGTTGCGCTAGAATGAACAGACTTTGGCCTCTGCGTCAATTTGCCGGTCCGTTTAACAGCGTAGAACCGGCCTTTCAACAAGACCACCAGCTGGTCATCAAAATCAACTGCCCAGGGCGAACACCGCCCAACTGGGTACGTTCATCTTCCTTGGGCTCATTTCGAACGGAGCATGGAATATGACCAATCAACTTGGAATCGTCGCTCGCCTTGCCAGCGCGCTTCAAAAATTAATGACAGGAGCCAGTCCACAACTTGGAGCTGACTGCCTGTTGCACGCCCAAATGGCCCAGACTCTTCTCGACCAAGAGGGCGTACCAACCCGATTGGTTTTAGGCGAGGCTGCTTGGCGCGTTGGCCCGGGTGATGGCGATGTCATAACGCACTCACCCAACGTTGGTGGATTCGCGCCACAAGGTGCAAAAGCCCTGGCCTACCATGCGTGGCTGGAATCGGGGACGAAGATCATTGATTTCAGCACGCACAGTCTTCGCACCAAAGCGGCCCAACTGGACGCCTTCGATGGCGGAAAGACCGCCGTCGAGTGGTGTCCACCCTATCTGGTACTTGAGCGAGCGCAAAGCTTGACCTTGAAGGAAGTCGCACAGGCAGATTCTGCAGGAGTGGCGTGCTATCAGGAAATCCCCGGCCTGCGCGAGTTCATGATTGAACAATGTCTCGTCAAGGAGGTGGATGCGGGAAATCTACAGCTTTTGAGGCTAGTTTTTGACCAGCCAGAAATCAAAGTTTTTGGCCCCAACAATCGTCACGATTGTGACGAACTGGTCGAACAAGCCCTGAAGTCAAAGCAATCTCATGGCGGAGGAGGGACATGGATCTGTTGACACAGATACGTCGCCAAGTCCGGCGACGCAAAGAAAGCAGCACCGGCCAAGTTCGTGGCCTGTACCTTAAGTCTGAGCGAGGCTCCGAAGTGCAATTCGAGCCAATGTTCCTTAGTGATGTTGGTCCTGAACATGCCTGCATCAGGCTGGACAAGACACTCGACCGTTTGTATGCCAGCCATGACATCAAGCAAGTGCAGTGGTACATCGAGCGCAGCCATGGGCTCGATGTCAACGGAAAGATTGCCTGGGGAAATATCGACATTACTGATCAGGTTGTTCCTTGACATAACTAAATTTGGACAAGCCCAGACGGGCACGTCTGCCCGCAAGGCAATGTGTCCGTTAATTTTTGAAAGTGATATGAAAATGAAGACAACCACTCAAACCAGAGGGGTCGCGGCAATTGCCAAATCGCCCTTGGCTGTCCTGGCTGCGTTGACGCCTCGAATGCAAGATGTCGCCTTGACGGTGATGCTCAAGCAGAACAATGCATCCGTCTGCAAAGACATTTTGCTTGGGAAGCTCCTGGGCTGGGAAACTTCGCTGGACGAGTATCAAAGGAAGTCGCCAGATGTTCTCGCCGATGCAATTGCCGAATTGATCGAGCAAGTTAGAGCTGCTCGATTCGCTCTTGGACTCCCAACAAAGGACGCCGTGCCTCCCGCAATTGCGTATGTCTCAGTGGCGCACTTGAGCACCATGCTCGAAGTTGCATCCTGTCAGATGCGGCAAGAATGGGTGCCCTCAGCACTCAGTTCAACGAAAGCCGCAAACGGGGGAGGGATTGGTGCATGGATTAAACGTGCAGCAGCCCCGGTAGTCCGACAATCCCAGCACCAGACACGGAGCAGGCCTTGCGCCTGAAAGGAAAATGACAGAACGCATGTTTACGGTACTTGTACCGCAACCTGGTAAGCCAGCTATGGCCTACCCACCACAAACCGGTGACAAAGCCCTTGCCAACATGCAAGTGCTGAAGAGCAGGGGTCATGAACCGATTGCGCGAACATCGGCAAACGGCATCACCGAGGACTTGTCGCTGGAAGAAATGGCGGACATCTATGACGAAGACTTCTGCCAACAACTCAAATCGGAGCGGGCTTTGGCCTGATAGGAAAATGGTGACCACTCGAAACCAAAGTCTTGGCTGTGAATTCAGGCCAATGACAATGAAACAAGCTGGCAGGCACTTGTTGCGGATTGTTCAAGGCAATCCTGGGACTAATGACCACATTCGCGTTGCGGAGCTTTGCCTCAAGAGAGATACCTTGGTCGAGGTCGAGCGCATTGCTCGCTTTCATCAAGAATTCTCAGTGGACATCGACGATGCAGTTGAAATGATCCGCCAACTGATGGATGGCAAGACTTACCCATTGTCTTCAGCGCAAGCACAAGAAATCGACGCTGAATCATTGGAAGCGTCCATTCAAGATTGATTATCAGCACCCAAAAGGCCACCTTTCCGTTATGGATTGGTGGCCTTTTTCTTTGCCCATTCGCCATTCGCAAACCGCGAACAGGTTTACCAAGTTTCCGATGGGCCATAAAAAAACCTCCGAGGCCAAAAGCGACGGAGGTTTAGTAGGCAACCGGCACATCAAAATACCGGGACGGGAATAGGAATATGAGGTCGCCCGCGTTCATCCTAACAGAGTTAAAACGCAGGTCGCTCATCCAACTATCTCATTGGTGCGGTTTACTTTCCTTTATCGATAAGCCTGGCGCGGTTTATGATCGCAAAAGAGGCCCGACGATTCTCTCTCTGCAATTCACTACCAGCGTCGAATTTCAGAGGTCAAAATGCAAAAACAGAAGAGAGCACTCCGTCTTGATGGTGGGCAGTTCACCAGGCTAATCAAAATTACCAGAGCTACGTCGCGTTACGCCGACCGCGATGTGCTAGTGCTCATGCTTGGACATCACACCGGCATGCGCGTGACAGAAATCTCTCGAATCACCGTGGCAGATGTGCTGCACCCTTCCGGCAAGCTGCGTCAAGAAGTAAGCCTGCGCGAAGCCGTCACCAAGGGTTGCCGCCAGCGCTGCGCATACCTATCCAGTCGAGCACTGATTGAAGCCCTGGAGGCCTATTTGGCGTACCGGCAGGCCCATGGGATCGGCACTGAATTGGGCGACACGCGGTATCGCGGTCTACTGCCCCACCAGCCGCTGATTTTCGGTGGACGGGGTGCCGCCCTAAGCCAGAACACCAAACGGCGTACCCTGGAGAATGGGGAGCGCCGGGACTACAAGGCGTGCGACTCGCTCCAGAGTCACATCACCAGGCTGTACAAGCGTGCAGGCATCAAGGGCTCAAGCCATTCTGGGCGACGTGGCTTTGCGGGTAAGGTGTTGGCCAGCACTGGCGATATGGAGACAGTTCGTGTGCTTCTGGGTCATCAGTCCCTGGACTGCTCGCAAAGGTACGTCGATGTGAGCCCGGCCATCCTCCAAGAAATGTTTGCCAGCGCAATTGCGGATAATTTGTAGTTAGACGCGCTACACGCTACAATCAACTAATATGATAAAGACTTTCCGGCACAAGGGATTGGAACGCTTTTTCCGTGAAGGCACCAAGGCGGGCATCCAAGCTGCGCATGCAAACCGACTGCGGCTGCAACTGTTGGCGCTGGATCAGGCTGTAAGGCCTGAAGACCTGTCCGCGCCAGCATGGGGGCTGCATCCACTGAAGGGTGACATGAAGGGCCATTGGGCTGTGACCGTAAACGGGAATTGGCGGATGGTCTTTGCTTTTGACGGCACTGATGCCGTGTTGGTTGATTACCGTGACTACCACTGAGGATTTGAAATGACTCGAATGCACAATCCACCGCACCCAGGCGAAGTCCTGCGGGAATATTTGGGTGATACCACCATCACCGAAGCTGCAATGAAGTTGGGTGTCAATCGCGTGACTTTGACCCGCATTGTGACGGGCGTATCCGGCATATCGGCTGACATGGCTTACCGGCTCAGTGCTGCTTTTGGCACCAGTGCCGAACTGTGGGCGGGCATGCAGATGCAGTACGACCTCTGGCAAGCAGGAAAAGTCAAACGCCCCCGGATTGAACGGATGGCGGCATGAACATGAGCGGTTCAGACTTGCCAACTGAAGCTGAGATAGTCAATCGCGCAATGCGAGACTATCGGCGGAATCGTGCCGAGTACCAGAATCCCTACCCGAATGGAACCCAAGGCTTCAACGCCTACGAACGCGGCTGGGTGCAGGCACTCAAGCGCGACGACAGCAAACCGCCAATGCAGCCTTTTAAGCCCGTGCCGGTGGTGCGGTCTGCGCCAAAGTCCGAGGTGAACCTGTATGCCCTCGCCAAGGGACGTGAAGGGCCAAGGAAGTGAATCAAACAAGCGGCTTACTGACATCGTTGTTGGCGGGTTTTGCTGCCAGCCAAAACGCACATCCGAGTTGTGGCGCTGGAATGGTGGCGCTTAGACGTGGATTGCGGCAGCGGCCATGAACAGTGTTGTCTATCACCCCACCCACAAGCACATCAGCCCATCCACCCCAGTACCGGCAGTCTTGACAGTGGTGAGAGTGGTCGCTGTATGGCTTGATGGAGTGCGTCACATGGTTATTGTTGCTGAAACTTGATTGGAATGGAATTTATGGAACCCACCGGGCAGAAAACGAACACTGAGCAACCGAAGCCCATAGGTCGCCCTCCAAAGGCACCAGGTGAAGCAAAGGAGGTGCGGGCGAGCCTGCGTACAACGCCTGCGAGATTGGCTAAGGCAGACCAGTTTGCCGAGGCCGCAGGACTGAGCCGGAATGCTTGGCTTGAACGTCTGATTGATCTAGCAAAAAAATAATTACATGGCGCACAAAAACATCTGCACAATGTATTTATGTGGCGTACAATAAAGGCATTGAAACGAAACAAACCAAGGAAACGCAGACCATGCCTAAGAAAAACATTGCACCTGCATCAACAGTCGATGCCCCTTTCCTCTCGAAGGAGCAGGCATTGAATATGCCAGAGTATGCTCAAGGCAATCAAGCCAGAATCGACGGCATTAGGATGGCAGATTGCCCTTATTCCATCACAGAAGTGTCACGAGTTGCTGGCCGCATGATGACATCCGAGGAATACCGACTTGAGTTTGAGAACAAATTCTCCGCTTGGATTCACGGTTTCAAATCGAACTGACCAAGGAAACCATGAATGAAATGAAATTGTGCAATTCAAATCGCATTGACCTTGTGGTTTATCACGGCAAATGTGGCGGGGACATTGAGGGCATTGCATTCAGGGGAGAGGCGGTGTTTTTTGCGCCTACCGCCGAACTAGCCAGCACTTATGCTGAACACGTATGTATGAATGGCGACGTTGACTACGGTTACGACACCAGTGAGGACGAAGTTGCTATGGATGAAGCCTTTCTGGGCTCCAACCCAGTGGTTTATAAGATTCATCTGAGGCTAGAGAATCCAGCGCACCTGGATGAGACATTTGTCTCCAAAATTGCAATTGAATCAGGCGTTGTTTCCAAAAAGGTTGGGCGCTTCGTCGAGAACTTTGAGGACTCGTGCCCGGATGAGCGCAAGATCGTTTTCGAGTGGGTTAAGAGCCACGGATACGATGGAGCGGTCATCTCGAAGGATATGATGCCCCTGCGAGCTGGTGGCGACTCTGACTGGTTTCCATCGTATGTCTCGTTTAAACCCACAGACCAGGTGAAATTCATTCTTGCTGAGCCTGAAGCGGATCAGCAAAAATCACAGCAACCCATTGTCGTAGATGGTTTTCATGTCGGGAAAGTGCTTGATATTTCAGCCGGTGTTGTAACTCAACAAGTTAATCGGGATGGCTCAACTGTTCGGCATTTGATGTCACAGTTATCGAAATCTGTCGAGATTGATGCTGTGGTTGAGATTGGGTACGCAAACGGAGTGGGTGAAGTATCAAGTGTCCGCGCTCGCTCCCAACTGGTTCAGCGGTAGTCGGAAACATCAAGGAAACCATTATGTCCAAAGTAACAGAAGAAAACGGTAAGACGAAGGGACTGCATGGACTTGGACAAGCGAGTTTGTCTGTAGTCCGCCGTACCCTCTTGATTGGTGGAATTAGCTTTACCGTGGCAGGCATCATGTTTCCCGAAGACCAACGGTATTTGGGTGGTTTGACGCTCGGTGTTGGGGCAGGCCTCCTTCTTGCGTTTGGCTTAATAGCGCTGGAGCAAAGTGGCTTTCTCGATACGGAAAGCACTTGAAGGAAATCGCAATGCCAATCGCCAACAGCAAGCAGCTACGCGCCGCACACAACAAGCTGAGTCGGGAAGCGGCACAGAGCCGACGCCAGGCTCAGGACGCCCAATCAGAATCCGATCTGCGAGCGAAGTACGCTGCCGATGGCAAGTCGTTGAGCCGCGATTCGCTGGGAGTGCGAATTGCCAGCAACTCTAAGTAAAGGAATCCACATGCTCGCCCTTATTGAATTCGTAGTTTGGTTGTTTGTTCTTCCCTACGTGCTCTTTGGCATGTTGCTGGGGCATTTCGCCTTTTTGGTCTTCAGGACTTTTGAGCCGCGCATGCTGTTGGCCGGGGTTTGGTTCGCAACGCTCGGGCTGTATCTGCTACCTAAGCGCGTGCCTGATGAATTGCCATTTGTCAGCCTGGTTGATTCCATCGCGCAGAGTCACATCGCTGGACTTTCGACGCCGCTGGCGTTTCTTGTCATGGCAGGGCTACTCACCGTGTCCGCTGCCGTTGTCGCAGCGCGGCGGGCCACACGCGCAATCAAGTAAAGGGAATCATGCTGCCCAATACGTTTGGCTGTAACTCATTTGCTCGAAGGATGCGAGCCCTTATTCGAGGGGTTTCCTCTGACCAAATTGAATTTTCAACTGTTAATTTAGGTTGTGCTGGAGCAGAGATTGCCCTGTTCATGGTCAAGGCGACTTCGATGCATCGAGGTCATGAAATTGGCCGTATTGTCTCAGAGACAAGTCCAATAACGGAAACGTGCTACGTCCACGACGTTGTTATCCATGACAAGCGATATGCTCGTATTGGTTTGGCCGAAGAACTTATAAAGCGAGCATTCGGTTTCAAGGAGGCGAAAGCAATTGCGCCAGTCAATATTGTTAGAGAAGCGATGGGTTTTTGGGTGAGTCTCGCAAACAAGGATTCTTTTCCGATTCGGCTTGGACTAATTCCCCTAGAAATTGATTGTCAAAAACGGTTTCTGAAATCATAGGAAAACACAGTGGGCACTACACCATCATTTTTTGCTAAAGCCAAGTCTGCGCTATCTGGTCTGATTCGCCATTCGAGCCCGCCATCAATATTACTCACAGCGGAAGACATCCTCCCGACGCTGACTTCAATTGCAGTGGCTCCACCGGTTGACACCTATCACCCTGAGTCTCCATTTGTATCTGTAGCCTGCGGGCTGTTTCAACTACGCGAAGATGGGTCTATTCTCCGACACGACAAAGAAGCCGTCTTCCGATTTGATTCCGGGCAGTGGGTTGACTTTCTGCCAGGTCGAAATCTGAAGTTTAAAGTGATTGAGTTTCAAGCGACACATTACCAGTCCATCGCTGAATTTGCAACGCCGTCGCTTGAGCAGACGACTGCATTCGTCAATAAGTTAAATCCGCGATAAAGGAAATCTATGGCTGACATAACCATTCCTTCGCGTCTTTGGCATCGCCTTGCGGATGTCATCCAGGACATGGGCAACCATCACTCCCATTTTGCGGGCACCAGCATCGGGGCCGACCTTGACGTGCTCGGTAACGCAATTAAGCATGGTGTTCCCCCTTATCCTGGTGCGGAGCTTTGCACACCGCAATACCGGCTTCTCGAACAGGCCGACAAGGTAATTTTGAAACACAGCGGAACTCAGCCTAACCTGTCCACGGTCGAACAAAGTATCGAGACTGCCGGAAGACTGATGGGCCTTTGGGCGACCGAATCAACTTCTGCAACGTAGAGGAAAACACAGATGAAAATTGACTTCACCCTCGAGTTGACCCAACTCATGAAATTTTCCGGTGACACGGCAACGGCCATCCGTATGTACAGCAAATACAGTGGCGGAACGCCTATGAACGGGGGCGAGCGCAGAGACCCAGCAATGGCCCCTGTAGACCTCATGTTTCTGTCAGATGCAATTACCCAGCTCCTGAATATCGGAGGTGCTATTGAGCGAGGTGATCCGGTAAACATTGCGGAGACTTGCCATTCAGTGCAAAGGCTTTTTGAGAGCTACACGACTGACAACCCTAGTTACAGCCCGCAGGCAAAGCCAACCTTTGACTACTGGGCGGGACAGGTTGATTTGGGTGTTGCTGTGAAGGCCTTGAAGGGGATTAAGGAAAAGGCGGCAATGACAAGTGATGGCGAAGGCCATATTGCAAGGCTCAAAGAAATTTACGTTGACGTTGATCCCGACACGATTCTGTCCAACACAAACACCCGAATATTTCTTCCCGCGCAACATGGGGGTGCCGATTACGCGTCCATGTCGCTAACTGACGCGGAGGTTGAGAAAGTCAAGGTGCCGGGACGGGAGAAACAGCCTGAGACACCTAATTCATAGGAAAGCATTATGAAAATCCGCAATTTCTATCCACGGCAAGTTCTTCGCAAACTTCAAGGCGAAAACAAACAATTCGATGCTGGCCAACTCGCGGCAATCAAATACCCTGAACGTAAAGGCCGCAAACTCAGCCTATCAATCGTCGTTGGAATGCCGAAATCCGCAGTTGATGTCATCAAATCAATAAGCCAAGAAACGGCTCAAGCCATGATTGCCAACGCAAACACTTTCATTCTGTTGAAGCACAACGCCCGAGCAATGACAAGTGGTCATCTAGGTATGACAACCGTGAATGCAGCCGACTTGCCTGTTGCTGCCCTGTAAAAGACACAAGACCAATCCAAAGGAAAACATCATGACCTACCAGAACCCCGAAATGGCGCGACTGCATCGTCAGATTTTGAGTGACTATTACAAAGCTCACGGTGTTGCCAGCGGAGAGGCCCCGTCAGAAGCTCTCGTTGAAGCGGCAAACGCGCACGCTCATGAGCTGGAGAAGAATGATCCGGCATTTTCATTTCCACCATACGGCATCAAGTTCGTTCAGGCATCGAATGAACAACTGATTGCGTTGTACGGGCCGGGTGATCTACCGACATCTTGAAGGAATTCTATGAGCATTGAATTTGATCCAGATATCCCACCGGTTGACCCAGCCTATTGGGGTTTGAAAATTGATGGGGGCCAAGTAATCGATGTCATTTGGTCCGACAGGAAACCAACGGCGGCACACTTCCGTGCCGGGCGCCCGCAGGCAATCGGTGCCCCATACCCAGGGATTCAAAGCCTGCAAGTCGTCAAGGTGTCGCTAGTTGAAGCTAGCCCGCCAGAGCTGCTTGCAGAGAATTGGTTCAAGTAGAGGAAATCATAGAAACTTGCGCGCCAACCAAACCCTGTAACCTGAACGCATCCACCAACAACTGAAAAAATCAATACGCGGAGGGAATCAAAATTGGTTAAGAGACTAAAAACGGCTGGGCCCAAGTTTCAGTTCGCAACGCATTTGCGAGCTGCGCAAAGGAAGGACCTCACTCTACCGGAGAGAGTGCTAAATGACTTCGCCAAGAAATATGAAGGGGTTTGGAAGCACACTGAGATAGTCAGAAAGGACCCGGTGACTACGATGGGAGTAGATCGGTGGGAACCTTGGTGTTTCCTTCCATGGGGCTGCATGTCAGCGATTCTGGAGAGTTACACCCGTCATAAATACACCTATGACGAAGCAATCAGGATTCAGAACAGTGATTCAAAACTTGGGACTGCGCTGTGCGCATGGCGAATGACCAAGGGGGTCTACCATTTTGATGATGAGATGCTCAAAGAATTGTGTTCTAGCTCTTTAAAAGACGAAGTAGCGACTGAATTCTTGTTCAGGATGCCTGAGTGGGGTGTTTACATTTCAACGCCTGGGCTTGATTTGCATGAAGGCTTCCGAATGCATGGATTCTTCGCAGTAGTAGATGACGAAGGGTCCGACAGAGGTTTGTTTGCACCAGTTTTAAGAATTGAAGTAATTGTTGACCCACGAGGATGCAACGATTCGAATCTTCTGATGCTCCTGTCGATGGATCCAGATCTCATTATGGAAGCCGAAGAAAAAATGGAGGCTGACCATTCGCTAACCGCTCTCGATGTGATTCCTAGAGATAAAGAATATCTAAGATTCAGCATTTCGGTTCCATTGATTGGGAAAACAATAAGCGAGAGCCTGGAGATAAGCGAAAGAGAAAAAGCAGCGCAACGAGCAAAGCATGAAAAAGTAAGAAACAACCTTGTACCAATTGACTCTAAAAGTCAGGGGTACTTAGCGTCTGCTGAGATTGTTGAAGAACACTTTTCCCCAGAACTTGACGACGAAACCAAGCAATTTATTGTTAACACGAACCTCTTGTTGATTAACATTTTAATGTACATATGCTCTGATGAACCAGACATTCAAGGTGGAACAATAGGTGAACGAAAGGCCTCTGTTGTTAAAGCAGAAAAGGAAAAGAAGAAAGTCTATAGCGCTGATCGAGTTACAGAATGGAACGTTGGTTTCAGAATAGGCGCCGATCTCCGTAAAGCAAAAGAGGACTGGGAGAAAGAATCGGCGAGCGACGGCAATGGACCCAAAATGCGGCCCCACTTTCGTAAGTCACACTGGCATATGTATTGGACGGGCCCCAAAGACAAGCCACAGAAGCATTGCTTCAAATGGTTGTGGCCGATTCCAGTGAATGTTAATAAAGCAGATGACGTTATAACAACGGCTCATCTGGTGAGTAGTGGAATATATGGACGGTCAACCTAATCAAGGAAATCATGCCATGGGCGTCCAGAGAGCGATGTACGAAGTGAAGGCAATTCCATTGGCCAACGCGTGGGCGTATAAAACCGCCTGTGAAAAATTTGGCGATGGACTTGTTGAGACCTTCCCTCGCTTTTCCAGGGGACCGCGCAAGGGATCGCTAAAAGGCTATCTCTGCTACATCAAGGCCACCGTTGGTGGTTGGGCAGAAAACCTGCCAGGCGGACGAGGAGTGCTATTCCCTGGCACCAGTGACTGGAAGTTGGCAATGGCAGCGCAAGTCTCAGACCCGAAAGGTCACTCTGTTGTCGCCACCTGGGATTTTGGAGGCGGGGCGAAACAGATTCAAACGCCAGAACAGGCTGACAAACTATTCAAGACGTATGGCGAGTCTCCGCGTTACTCGTAACGAGCACAAATGAAGGAAAACGCCATGTCACCACTGCAATCAGAGCCAGAAGCAATATCACGCAGCGAATGGATCGCCGCAGCCAAAAGGGTCTATTTGGACGCTGGTGATACTGATACCGAAGCGAGTGAGCAGGCTAAGTACCTGTGCAACGAAGAAGACTGGTCTAGCGGCGAGGTCCAAGACCCAATCGATGCAGCCAAGGAAGACGTTGAAGGTCGGCCACAAGTGAGCCAGGTTGCCGCATAAACTCAAGGAAATCAAATGTCCGCAGTAAACACACCCCTCGGGTCCAAGGTTCATTTCGTTTGGGTAGACGGAAAAACGAGTAGCTTCGTATTTCGCGGAACAGACTCAAAGGGTCCGATTTTTGATGACCCATCTGGAAAACGAAATTTCGCTGCATTGAAAAAGTCGTACTTGAGTATGACCGTTGAACCACCGCGTGCATCTTGAAGGAAGTCAAAATACCATGAAACAACTAAACACACTTTTTCTGGCAACACTGGCAACACTGTCGATCCAGACCGCACATGCACAAGAGGTGCTAAGCAAGGCAACCTTATCTATCTATGGCAATGAAATTTCGTTGCCGACCGTCAGGAATGCGGACGGGACGATTTGCCAGTCCTATGTTGCAGAGACGACACGTGAAGGAGATGGCCTGATCGTAAAGATTGGGAAGGTCTGTGGTGCCGCTGTAAAGGTGGGTAATGGTCTTGGTGGGTTTGAGTATTACGCGGCAGGCCTGCATGCCATGCAGGCGGTCATCGACAACGGACAAGTGACACACCAACTGCCAGTGCGGAACTGAAGGAAAGCTATATGCACGCCATTGCCCAAGAATTCATGAGTGAACCTAATCCATTTGGCTGGATGAGTGATGAAATGGCTCGCGCCATTGGTGTAGCTGCTGCGAGATCGCGAACACTCGCAAGCAGGCCGGAGAGTTGGTTGCAACATGCACTCGCTACGGAGGGCGATGGTTGGGTTGGCGGAGAAAAGGCACCACTGGCGACAGGTAACTATGAGCGCCTTTTTGTAGATGGTGTGATGATTCAGCTATGGGATGGCGAGTCATGGAGGTCTGAAGGGGCAACAAAGCCTCATTGGCGGCAAGTCGGAGACTACCCATCATGGCGCGGTTTGCAAGTCGGCGCGGGCCAGACGACAACTTAAAGGGAACACAAGATGACTGCAATCGCAACACGGATGATTCCAGCAAAAGCCCTGGACGAGGATTTCCGGCGACTCGGCGAAAGTGAGAGTTCAGTCCAGCTCGCAATGCAAGAGTTGGCCGACTGGTGCATCAGGAATCAGCATCTCATCGAGCAAGGTCGCAAGCATGGATTCCGACTTGGCACGACACCAATGGTCAAAGACATCATTGCGCTCGCTTGCTCGACGCCTGGTGAAGCCGCCCGGCTCACTGCCAACATACAAGACGTGCCTCAGTAGCGGCACAAGAAACATCAAGGAAAACTATATGACTCTTCGTCCTCAACTTTTTGAACATAGAGAACCTGCGCACGTCCACGACTTCGCCCCAGGTCATCAGAAACGCAGTGGCGATCAACAAGTTATTGTTGATCGCCTGCCTAGTGCTGTGTTTGGTTATACCTTTGGTATTTATTTGGAGCGTTACTCAAAACTTCTTGTGTGGACACAAGCGGAAGTGACTGATTTTGTGAAACGAAAGACTGTCCTCGAATCCATGAGTATTGCGGGTGATGGGATCGATGGCCGCAAGTGGATTGCCGAGTTAAACACAAATGAGTCCGTTGGGCTCATGGCGGTGCTTACAACTTGGGTTTGATACAAAATATTTATATAGGAAATCGACGTGTCAACAAAGCGCATGAACCGCCGAACGATGGGCAATGACTATGGGGGCCGCAAGGCAGAGAACCCCGCTGGCGTAGCGCGTGTATCGCGAGAGGATGTGTTGTCGGTTGCGCAAACTGCTGGTGTCCAGGTTAAGCGCGAGTCTGTTCGTACTGGATGTGCGTCCGCTGGCTGGTCGATGTGGTGGGTACAACGTCCCGGCGATGTTTGGCGCACGTTGGCGACTAGCAACTATCAGGCCGCACAAGAACTCCAAAAATCACTTTGAACAACTAGGAAACCAGTGAATGACGTTTTTTTCTGTTGCAGTTGAGTCATGAGAAAACAAGACATTGGTCAAAAGATGAAGGGGTTGGGGTGTCGCTGATCGGGCTGAAGCGCTATGAGACGGATGTCAACGAACAACAAAACGACATGGCTTCCAAATGGATCGCCATTTAGGAAGATAAATGAGTCAAAACGTAGGGGGAAGACCAAGAAACGATTCCGGTGGCGTGCAAGCGTCCGCTCGACTGAGAAGCCGTAGATTGGATTTGGGCCTTACCAAGATCAAAGTGGCAAACGATATTGGCATTCCAAAGGGCAACTACGCCTACCTGGAACGCAACTTCAGCGAACACCTGCAGAACAGGCACCTGGAAAAGCTCGCGATACTACTGAGCGCCCCTAAGGAATGGATTCGCACGGGGGAGGGTGAACTTCCACCAGCATCGGAGCGAGCGAAGGATCCAGACCCTCCTCTGATAGAGGTCTTCACATCCGGAAACGAGTGTGAAGTCGCAGTTCGCATAAGCATGAGGCGAACAGAAATGGGCATCACAAAACCTCAAATGGCGAAGGTACTGGAGATCGCCGTCAATAGCTATTCCTATCTGGAAAAGAGGTGCAGTCCAAAGGCCCAGAAGCGGCATGTTTCGGCCATTGCCTGCGTATTGCATGCCTCCCAAGACTGGCTGCTGTACGGACAGGGCACGCCGCCGACCGTACCAGACATCAAATTACTCGCTGCTGAGCTAGAGGCCCAGTCAGGGCCACAAAGTCCAGAGCTGCGAATCGTGCTCTCACAAAGGGCAAAGAAGAGACGAAAGGCGCTTGGACTGAAGGTCCAAAAATGTGCCGAACAAATTGGAGTTTCAGAAGCAGAATTCAGCCAAATGGAATATTGCCTGCGAGCGGTGGTGGATCAGCATGTCGAAGACTTGTGGGAAGGCGTGCTCAAAGTGCAGAATGGCTGGCTGCGCGACCCCCGTGTGAATGAGACCGAACTCCCTTTAGCGTATTTGAACGGGGCCTACGTCAAGCGGTCGGCCCTGGCCACGCATGACCGAATAGCGCTGGCAGAGCGGGCCAAGAAGCGCAGGGTTGCCCTTGGCATGAAAGTGTCGGAGTGCGCCAGTGCGGCGGGGCTCAACATGGCGAACTTCGCTCAAAACGAGAGAATTCTCAGGAAGTTCCCCGACATCGACGTTGAGGCCAAATGGGAAGCAGCATTGCTGGTGCCTGCGGGTTGGCTGCGCGATCAGACTATTGAAGCACTGCCGCTTGCATTTCCTGCGTCGGTGCTCATCCCTGGATCGGCCTACGCTGCGGATGCGGTTGTGACATGGCATACCGTGTCCAAAGAGATCAGGGCGGCAGCCGCCTGGTTGAGCCGAAAGGCAATTCTTCGCAGGACAACCGAATGGGGGCTCTTAACGCCCACTGAAAAGTCTTGGGCAGAGATATTTTCGGTGCGCTATGGCGTTCAGGGGGAAGGCCAATCTACGCTTGAAAGTGGTGGCAAGAGAGTTGGCGTCACTCGGGAGAGAATCAGACAGATCGTGAAAAAGATGACCGAGAGGGCCGATGGTCTGAAGATGCCGACGCCAAGGCTCGATGAACTTGCCGTCGAGATAAGTCGGCTAGCTCCGGCTACCGTTGCACAACTCGACATTGAACTGAAGCACAAGCTGGGTGAAGAGTTGACCATTCAAAGCGCGCAACGTTTCTCAGTTGAGATTTTCGGTAAAAAGTTGGCGAAATTCGCAAGCAGCCCATGGAGCCAGAACCAATCCAACCTTGACCACGTACTCAAGTCGGGTTCGCAAATTGAAGATGACAGCCTGATCCGTAGCGCCAGATCAGTGGCCCTGAAAATGATTCGTGGGAGTGGTGCCGCCAATATTCATTTTGTTTGCGGCGCTGTCTCTGATGAACTCGATACAGAGGTCAGTATCAAGGAGGTTAAAACAGCGATTGAAATGGTGGACGGCTTTGAATGGCTGGCTGAGCCGGATGGCTGGTTCTGGTTCGGGAACGATATTGGTGATAACCGGCTCCAGAACGTGACGAAGAAGGTAATGGCGGCGGCGGATCGCAAGGTGGACATTGACGAGATCTACACAGCCATGGGACGGTCCCAGCGCGGCTATTACAAGGCAGACGACTCTAAGCCATTCGTCATAGAGGCCCCCTCCGTAATCCTTGCCAAGGTTCTGCAGAGGACACCATGGCTAACGCGAATTCAAAAGAATGATTTTTTCGCTAACGATGAAACCGTGCTTCAAGGGGCCTTGTCAGATGTGGAAGCTGAAATCATCAAAGTGATCAGAGCGAACGATGGAGTGGCCGTCAAATACGAAATTGATGCTCACGTTGACAGGACGCTGGACGTGACAACCATTGCAACGGCAAACGCGCTTGGCAAGTCGCCCTGTTTTGTCCAACCGGCCAAAGGGATGTACTCTATTTGTGGGTGCGATATTGAACCGCATGCGCTGGCCCGTGCAGCTTCATTTGCAGATTCATTGTTCAACAGAGGAACGAACGCGACAATAGACGACAAAGGCTATTTCACGTTCGAGTTTGAACTGAGCGAGTACCACACCAAACACAAGTTCATTGGCATGCCTGGGTCTCTCTCAAGGAAGCTATCGGCCGGCGAATATGCGCTTGAAGATCAGGCTGCGCCTGCCTTTATCACAAAACGCGAATCAGGGCTGATTCTGCTTTCAAAGATGATGCCAAGGCTTTCCCAGTTGAACGCCAAGGTGGGCGAATCATTCCGGTTGAGAATCAACCCGGAACGTATGGTGGCAAGCTTGCATAGGGTGGAAGCGCGCAGCGCGCAATAGTCATGCAGATAACGATTGCGGCACTCTGTATTGCGCAGGCCTTGGACATGCACGAGTGCGGTGAAGCAGAGCTTGCCAGGGTCTGGGAAAAAATTGAGCAGATTCGCGCCAAACAAGCTGCAAAGCCCAGGAATTCACGGCTATCGCGCTGCCCTCTGCTGAATCTTTTGATTGCCGACGTACAAGCGGCTCAAATAAGAAATCGAATCAACGTGACAACAAAGTGAATGAGGCCGCAAAAATGATGGATCGTGAGTTTGATAGCGACGGGTTCGAAGAATTTCAGAGAAGTGGCATCCAAAAGGCGATGCGCGAGCGAAAGCTTACTCAGCAAGGCCATTTGCTGGTTTCACTGATGCGGGTAACAAACGAGGCAAACCTGACCGATCTTGAACACGCCGTCTGGAAGATGTACGAGGATCTTGAACTGCATGAGATTAGAGCGGCCTGTGACAGGCGTTCCCCGGAAATCGCTCGTGCGTTCGTAAGCTCTGCATATAGAACATTTACGGAAAGTGTTCGTGTTCGAGAACAACCAAAAGCCAATGCCATCTACAAAATTCAAACCCCGGACGATGCGAGTGAGTCGGACTCGATAGTGCACTTGATTGCGATTCACGTTCGAACGAATACGCCATGGGAGGAGATGAATTCTGAATTGTTGGATTCGTTTGCCACCGAGGCGTCTGCGAGGGCGCAAATGGCGAACAAAGGCCTTGACGGGTTCAAGATTAGCTTTGGAGGAAAATCAGCGGTCTGGTTCACGCCTGGTTTTATGGAAAACCTCAAGATGCATGTGCTCTTTGATATTTTCATGAGAATGGTCGGGCAAAGCCAGTCCCAGGAATCGGTCTGGAATGCGTTTGGGTTGCGATCTGGTTTGATGCACATGCTCGATACATGTCGATCAACTCCAGGAGACCGCGAAGTGAATGCCAGTTTTGTCGTCCTTGGAGTTGCACAGGACGTCGACTCAAGCCAGTGCATCAATCTATTCACGGCAAAGTCAAAGTTCATCCAGGCCTTGAAGACTGTCTTGCCATCTGTAATTGACGGTGATCCTCCGGATTTCAGCACAGGGCCTGCGTGCAGTATTTCTGATATCGGGGTATTTAGTGAGGTCTACGACTCGTTCCTGAATTCCAGTCGGAGAGCAAACTTCAGGAGAATTGTCACTACTTCACTAGAACGCGCAGGCGTCGACAGGTGTCACGTTTGCGCCGCATGGGTGTGCCTGGACGATCCGAACAGGTTTTTGCAGGAATTGCGAATCGGCGTGTGGCGGGAGTCTGGAGCTTTTGTCTACGGAACATCGTGGATCATCTCTGCGCTGGATGACAAGGCGCTGCCCGAGCAAAATCTTCGGGAGCTTTGCAGGGAAGTGAGCCTTGAGTTGAGCATGGCTGATCCGACAACGTTCGATAAGGTGACTACGGATCGCGGCTCCAATTTGTACCCAGACCGAAACGGCATGTGGCTGGACCCGCAAGTGCAAGTTGCAGGCAAGGGTGCCAGCTTGATCAGGACAGCGCAATGGGAGGGTTTCAATGACGATCCATACGGATCGCTTTCGACAGTTCCATTCCCAACCTACGTGTTGGCAGTTGGTGCGGTCGAGGTAATGCAGAAGCATTACCAGCCAAAGCTCTATTCACGCCTCAAGGAGTTGCTTGCGAAGACAGAGTTTTCCAACGAGGATGTGTACGCGCAGCTAGAGGCTTCATTTCCTGAATTTCGAGATCTCGCCTGCAACTGCCCATCGGCCGCTCTGCCAACTGACGAACTTCTGATTGGCCTGCGGCATCACTGGTCAAAGTCTCCCATTATGGTGGTCAAAAAGACGCTGGAAGAGCGGTTGATGCATACGGACGTTGGGCTGGATTTGCCAATCGGAATGGTTGCGACTCCCTTTCCCATGTCGTACATACACTTTGAAGAAAGGCTTCAGTCCCTGTCCTTTGTCGAGGAAGGGTTGAACTTCAGTCCACTCGGTGTTTTTGTGCACGAACACCGCTCCGGTTTCTACAACAAGAACTGTTACAGGGTCATTGAACTGGGGTTTATAGCGGCCACCGACGATAACCAACAACTGACTCTGGTGGATTTTTCCCTTGAATTTGCGAGCGAGGACGAGACGATCGCGCAGGCGATGGCAAAGTGGAAGGCCGCAATAAATGCAGACGACGATGAAGAGTGGTTCGATTTCGCTGACCTATTGGTCGAAGAAGTCATAAAGGTGTTTCTATACATTGGCTCGCCGGGGGCGATTCAAGTCCCGCATGAACCTCGAAAGAACCTGCTCGCCAGCTTGAAAGGCAAGTCGGAAGGCCAGAAACTGAAGGCGCAAAGGCAACTGGGGGTGAGCTACGACTACATCCTCGTAGGACCCGATGAAGCGTTTGAAACGGGCAATGGGGGTGATGGTTCGAGAACCGTAAAGCCACACTTCAGAAGAGGGCACGGTCGGCATGTCTCTTTCGGCAAAGGACGGTTACAAAAGCGAATGGTGCTTTTCCCGCCAGTGGTCGTCAACAAGCACTTGCTTGGGCAAGATCCTGACACCTGGCCGAAAGCAAGGAATTACAGGCTCAAATGAATTCATGGCTGAGGTATTCCAAATTGTCGCAACGGATGCATCGGATAAGAATTTTGAGCCCGATGCGGTAGAGCGTGGTTATTGGCATGCCGCCACTACAGCGGAAGACGCACCACAGAAAATTTGCGGCATTCAGGTGGAGGGTGAGGGCGGCTATGCACCAGGCCCTTCAAAACACGGTCGAGTCACCTGCATGGGAAGTTGATCTTTGATCGCGGCTATTCAGGCAATCAAGAATTGGAAGTGAAGGGGAAACGTCATGTCAGTCGAAATTTTGTATCCCGGAATCGTCGAAAACTATTCCGTTCAACATGCGCCTATTGAGCCGGGTATGTTTGGTGGAGAACGCGCCACGGGGGCACGCCAGACGAACAAGAGGTATTCGCCCACCCGGCATTTTTGATGTCATAACTCAGTCTTGAATTAAATATAAAGATACACTATTTTTAGTATATCTGGTAGGATTAGGCCTTCACTATTATGGAGGTTGAAATGGCAACGGCAAAGAAAATTGGACGACCGCCTGGCGCAAAAAACGCAACACCATCGCAACTCAAGGAACGAGCAAAAGCTTTGCTAAAAGAGGCTACTCTGAAGGAGAGAATCAAAAAACTGAAGGCGAAAGAGTGAAAGAAAGCATCACGCTACTGAATGCTTCGAAAGCTGAAAGTCCAGAAGGTCGAGGCTTCATTACTGCGGTCATCGTCGCCCTTGCCATGGTTTGTTTGTTGGGGTTAATTCAAAGTTACTCAAGTTGGGAGATTGGGATTCTGAGTGCTTGGTTAATCAGCGCGTTGGTTTGCTCTACTTTTGGTGTTTTTTGCGGCTGGCGAGTGTATTGCCAAGTCCAAGCATAGGAAATCGGCATGTCAAACCCGAAATTTGCCGCAGTTGCTACCGACATTGTTTGCGCCGCACGAGCTGTGACCAAAAAACAGAAGCATTACCCGCTTGCAATCGAGGCAATCGGGACAGATGTTGACCCTTATCATATTTACTTTTTGTTGAGCCGTGGCCACCATGATGTCCATGAATTCATGAAGAAGGTGCGCGAGGAAGGCTACGGCTTTCCGCTTGAGATGCCCATACACCTTTGGTTCAGACTTTGTCCAAATGGATCGAGTGGGTTCAAAAGCATTTACGTCAATGCCAGCCAAGGCGAACGTGGCTCATTCCCTGTCACCAGATCCTCCTTTGTTTTTAAAAAAAAGACACATACGAGCAACTGAACGCTGCAAACTGAAGGAAATCATGGACGATCTCTGCCCCGATGACGCTTCAGTGCATCAAGAGTCTTTGAGACTGCTCGCAGAAGCTGCTGAGTATTTAGGCCGTCTACCGCCGAATGCGTTGACGCGTGACATGAAGGTCAAGATCGAAGCCCACCTCACGCGCCCCGGCGCTTTGGTGCATAGAAATCGGTTGGAAACTGTCGCAAAGGATCAGGAATGGTGTGCTCGTGTCGCAGCAGGCAATGCCTTCACAGGCTTCTCGCGGTTGACACCCATCGGCTTGCCAGTGGTTCAGTGTCTGGTGATTCGAGGGGCGGTTAATCTGCGATCACCCGTGCATGATGAAGCGATCAAACGAGGCGACTTAGAGAGAGCGGACCGCTTTGCGACTGAGATTGGTCGCGAGGTCGCTGGCGGTTTGAGAATCGAATTGAGAGAGGTACATGAAGTGCTTGATAAGGGCATGTTGCAATCATGGCCGCGAGCGGCTTGAAAGGAAATCATAGTGAGCACTCTTAGCGAATCCGCCTATGCAATTTTGCGGGATGCAGTGAATGTTGCGCGTGATTTTCAATGTCAAAGCCTCAATGCGTTGAAGACTCGCCTAGCGATCCGCTGGCCTGGACGGGACGACGACATCGCTGAGGCAATCAACTTCTGGGCGAATAGTGTGCGTGAACGACACCCATGCGGCGTCTCTCGAATCTAAGGGAAAACAATGGCGCATCTTCCAGTCCCACCGAGCGCGTTGCACACATTCCTTTGGAGTGTGAAGCTTCGAGGCGAAGGTTGTTTCAACAGTGTTGAAATGGCAACTGAACTGGGCCTTTCAGCGCGAGAATGCAGGCAAGCCCTACAGGCATATGTCGAAATGGATCTTATGAGTTACAGGGGTCTGGACCGCCACGGCATTGAGAGTTGGAGCCTGTCCAAGGCCGGCTTCGTTGTCTGGCAATATTCCAGAGTGAATGGGCGAGCGACCAAGGATAGGGTGAGGCAGTTTGAGCAATCGCTGCCCCATGTGGTCAGTGCGCTGTCCAAGTATCCCTTAGTGACTTCTATTCGCGTCGGTGGCGCTAGTGTGTTAGAGCGTCCCTACGGGCTCTTTCTGATCGGTATAGAGGTCGATCCAGCCGACACATCTCCCATGGCCGAACTGCGATTGATCGACATGACTACCCAACTATTGGGTGGCCCCGACGTCGAAAATCGCAATTTTCACCCCGACATGCCATGCGTGCTCGTGTTTGACTCCATAGTTGGCACGCCACAGCGCATACGAACAGGCAAAACTCTGTTTGACAGAGCATCAAACTTCCGAGCGCAATCTGTCAATGAATCGCCAGCGTACGCAAGCGACAAGGTTGATGCCCAAGAAGCCCAATGGCACGCCCGATTGAGATCTTACGAAGATCTATTTCGGGCAGATGAGCAACACGGATTTGCCTCTATTTCTCTCGCTGATTTCGTGTTTGATAGAAAGGAGCGCACGTCGCCCCCAAAAGAGACACAAGCCTACAGGGACCTAAAGTCAGCATTGTCGATGATCTACTACGAGAGAGAGCGAATCTCTTCGCCTGCCTATTGCATCCAGAGCGACCAGCAGTGGCCTGACAATGGACTGAATTCGCCTGCTCCAGACCTTGAATTGCTGAAAGCCTGCCAGGACATGTTCGACGCAGAGGCATCGAGTAACGGATTCCGCTGCGCACCCCATGGGTGGCCGATTGCAGCGGCCAACGCCGATTACGCATTTTCGTGCGGTCGCCCTGAAATACTCACGTCGAAAGTCTTGAGTGAGTGTCTGGATCACGTGTGGCACGATCACCACACGATATGGATGCGCAAAGGCCCACCAGCCAAAGTGCTCCAGGCACTAGCTATCGGTGCAAATGAATTTCGAGCCAAAGTGAAAGCACAGACCGAACAAGTCCCGCTAAAAAAACAGGCTCAAACAGTAAGCTCCTTTATCTCGCTGTTCGATTTCGCCAGGCCCAAGCCGACTTGCATTGGTGTGGTCAGGTTGACATCGCGAAGTGATGCGAATTTCAAGGCTGCCGTGCGTCACTACTCTAACCACATCGGTCAACATACGAGCGGGGTGCGTGTGCTGTTCAAATGCGGTTACCTGACCGCCGAACCATTTATAACCCACAGGCCATCGACACCTGATGAAATCTGCAAGTTCGAGCGCGTCGCACAGATCAGCAAGAAGGCTGTCGGTTACGTGGTTGAGGAAAGGGGAGAGACTGTTCTCGGGCACAAGGGTTACGCTACTTCCATGAGCAGCATGGATCTCAATTTTCGTGCGAGCCCTCTTCTCCAGCTCAGGCCAATAGACGTTTCGTCATATCGAGAAGACATCCTGATGGATGCATTGTCTAAGATGCCAGCAGATTTAGCCAAACGGCTCAGCCATTGGTGGGTATTTCCTGGAAGCACTCCAGTTCAGACCGTCGCCAAGGCTTGCATAGAAGGGCCGGAGACATCCTTGCTTGCACGGTTTGCAGACCCCTCAACTGACTTCGAGTTTGCGGCGATGACGTCGCACAAAGGATGTTATAGCGCGAGGATATCGGGAGATGACTGGTATCTGGCTCTAACCGGCCTTGGCGCGAAGGAGCCTCCAATGGCCGAATACCACTATCAAGGCAACACCTCCAGGGTTCAGTTGAAGTGTCGCTACGCCTGGCGCGGAATGTTGGATGAAATCAAGGGTGTTATGTCCTTGTTGTCGATACTCAAACGCGTTGGAGTAGCCCAGGCGCTGGCTCAGATTGACCCTCAAGAATTCCCCTCCAGCGGCGGGGCACTGTCCGGCTTCGAGAGCCTGCTAAATGCGATATTCACTGGATGGATATTTTCTGATCAGCACCCTTATGAACACTCTCCGTTTGAGCCGTGTTTTGGAGCAGGCGTTGGCGATGGCTAAAACATCGAGGAAAACAACGTGCTGAAAATTGTTGATGTGCCAACTCAATTGCCTGACGGCTGGCGTGCATCGTCAGACTCACGCGGTGTGGTCATTGATGCGTTCGATTCCGAAGGCCGCATGCAGGGCTCCGTGACGGTGAGTGAGCAAGTCCGTGGCTTTGTGCTGGGGGTGTGTGATGTCCGCACTCCCCCAGGTGGCAGTAAGTATGCCGGTCGTGGCTGGAAGCAGCAGCTTTATGCTGATGCTGTAGCTGCCCTACAGGCGGTCTGGGCTCGCCAGGCTGCTCGTCAACGCCCTATCTGAGAGGAAATCAGCAATGTTAAAACGCAACAAATTGGTTGGGCATTTCAGTTGGATCAATCCAACTATTTTTGCCGCCTTGGGCGGTGCAGCGAGTGTGCGTGTATCCGACCTGATTAGAGCGGGGCACCTGTTGAGCCTTGACGCAGTGTTTCCCACTTTTATGACTGCTTTTGGATTGGGGTTGTCCATTGCGTTGCAGGTTAGCTCACGCCGTTCAAAATATGACGCCGGCCAGGACGCAACCTGAAGGAAAGCTGTTGACCAAACCGAAAAGCCTGGCGTGCCGGATTTTTCAGTGCAGTTCGCACAACGAGTCGCCCGGCAGGCGTCACCAAAGGAAAATCATGAAATCGAAAACAACACTCTTGATGGCTGCAACCTTGTTGTTCCTGTCTGTTATGGACATTCAGGCCCATACCATTGTTCTGGAAGATGGCTCCACTCCAAGCGTGCTGAGACAAAAAGGAACTGTCCATTCTTACATCAAAGAAGTCAAACCAGGTGCCGATGGAAGAATGGTGATTTACCAAGGTCAAGTGTTTGATGGCGAAAGCTTGGTAAAAATATCTGATGGCCAGTGCTTGACAGTTCTGGACCATCTCGTAAGTTTGGATATCGTATCCATTGGCGATGCGAAAATTCAGCGCCCAAACACCACAAGGGAATCGAAGGCTGCAAGCTGCAACTCATAGGAAAACACCATGAGTTCAGATAACCAGGTCTATTGCAATATTGGTGCTTTTAAACCATCAACTACTCCGTGGTTGACGGCACTGCGAGCAGGGGTCGTTGGGTTGGTTCTGCGCATAGCGTTGCGGTTCAATTTTGTTGTTGTGTTGATTGGGGTTGCGCGTAGCGGCAAGACATACCTACTTGAACGCACAACACCAGGGAAAATAATTGACGAATCGCGATACTGGCGAACCTCAGCTAAGCCGCCCGTATTCGATGTGTCAACTGTCCCAAATGGCCTTTTTGCGATTGATGAATCGGCGTGTTTTGAGCGCGGCTCTCTCAGCGAGGGGATCAAGCGGTTGGCGAGTCGCGCTTTTATCATTTGTGTTCAAAGACGAAATGACTTGGACAACATGGGAATTCGTGAAGCTCTCAATGGGCGTCGAATTTTGGTTTTGGAAATCAAGTAGAGGAAACCACCAAGCTATGACTATCTCTGTAATGACCATCGAGGCGAAAGATCGGAACGCCTCTGAAGAGCGCCAAGCCTTAGAGATCGCAGAGCGTCTGAATGTGTGGTTTCGTGATCGACCATCGGCCCGCGTGATCAACATCGAGACGCTGTTTGTCCGCAATTCGAATTTCAATGCACCCTACGATGGGGAGAAGATGATGCAACTGGTGCGAGTTTGGTACGAGATTGCCGATATTGGCGACAGCGCAGGATGAATCACAAAGGAAAGGACCGTGTCCTGTTGTGACTGGAGAACATTTGAAGAGAGCTTTCTCGCGGCGTGGAGAAGGAAGGGTCATGGCGAAGCGATTATTGACTGGGCGGTGGCCAAGCGGGATTGGAAGCGGTATCACTGTACCGGCGCGGAGGCAGTCTCGTTACAAATGCGTGTTTTGGCGCGTGAAGCTGATTACCTGTGGCTTGAGCGTTTCAAAAATAACGGCAGAGGCTCCGATGGTGACCGCGGTGTCGCGATACGACTTCGAGTTCCAGTCCTCACTTAATATTTCGCAAAGGAAAACAAAGCCATGACACTCAATAAGATCAACGTCACCGACAAACATCGGCACGCGCTGACGCGAGTCATCGATGCAGTTGGTGAGGGTCGGTTTCGGCGCTCTGACTTGTCGACATGCATTTATCTGATGGCGGCTGTCTCCACGAACATCTATGGCTTTTGCGTGCGCGATACCCACAACGATGGTCTTGGCAATATGAGTGGCAATCGTTCGGCTGAATGGGCGCTGGATTGGGCGCGTCGTTGGCACGCCGAGGCACCACAAAGCCGCGAGTTCATTGTCGGCCACATCGGCCAGGACCGTATTCCAGAATTCAATAGCGCCAAGGCGATGGCGTTGGCCGCAGCCAATTGAGAGAAAACATGTTGGAACGGGATTCATGGCTGGTAAGGCTTAGAGAACGATTTATGGACTACCTCGCCGACTCACGCGAAAGCCGTGCGCGCCGAGTGAAGTTGGAGTCTGCAATAAATTTGATCGAAAGCCATGGCTATGAGGTTGTCTATTACAGACCAGACATGGGATGTAAAAATGCTCTGTTGGCCCAGGCCTTCAACACTATTCGCCAGAGCAGCTTTGTCGTTATGGATAAAGATGGCTTGCTTTTTGGTAATCGCGCCTCCATCAAGCAAATGACGAATGACGAGAAGGCCCTTGAAAAGAGAAGACGTTTCTTTGTTGTCGATGGAAAGTGAAGGAGAGAATCGAAATGCTTGCAAGAAAAACCTATGACGCTACAGCCATTGGCGCAGCCGGAACAATGACCTATGGAGGTGCCAGTCAAATGGATGGTGGATATGAACGCTTTGCTACCCATATTGCAGATCTCGAAGCGATGGAAGCAAATGGAATGGTTCGAATTGAATACCGACACCATGAGTCCGGTACGGGTGATCGACACGTTGACCTCGTGCGCTTCACTCGCTTGAAGTAAAGGAATCCTATGCAAGTTCTCAAAACGCTCTTCCCTGTATTCCTGATCACACTGCTCGGAACCTCGCTAATGTGCGCTGTAGCGTTCTTCGGCAACGGTATTCCTCAATGGATGTTCGATTACAGGTGGGTGTTTTTCTCACAAAGCGTTGCGGCGCTATTTGTCGTCCTCGGCGTGTTTTTGTTCGCATAGAAGCAAACCACTTGTATGTCCTTACCAAATCCACACGACGCAATGCAGTCTCTTGAACAAGCCATTGCTTGTGGAGAAGTGCGACTACAGAAAGGCAGGGTCGATCCAACGCTCTGGATGACTGTTGACAAACCAAATGGCGAAATGCGTCTGACATACGTGAGACTTGAAGCCTCCAAAGTGGTTGCGCTTGTCATGGCGATTGCGTGTGATCCATATGAATCAAAGCCGTGCTTCAACCTTGGCTACGCAGTGGCAGAACCGTGTAGACGCAAGGGCTACGCAAAGGAGATTGTCAAATCTGCAATTGCTGAAATGAAAACTGGATTCGGTGGAGCCGGGATAGTGGAGTTTTATGTTGAGGCTATCGTAGGCGAAGACAACTTGGCTTCTATACGCGTTGCCGAGCAAGTCATCTCAACATCTTTCAACTCCAAACCGGACGGTTTCACCGGAGTCCCGATACGGCAGTACCTTTTGCGCGTTGCTGGAGATACGGTCATCCATACACCCAAATGATCAAGGAAAACAACTATGCCATTTGTCATGCAAATTTTCAATGTCGTTGTCTGGCTTCTTTGTATCGCAACAATCCCTGGAGGAATATGGCTGGCGTGGAAGGGAACATCCAAATATCCAGTGCCCACCAGCATCGTTGCGCTTGGGTTGATTGTGGCTTTCAGCAGTCCCTTTGCGCACGACACGCCATCGGGAAACGAGGGATTTTTCTGGTATCTGGTTGTCTTGCCAGCCTTGGCCTCATGGTTTGTGGGGTGCGTTGTACAAGCCTTCAAGTATGTAGTCATGCGTAGCATTGCACGCGCAGCAATCAATAAAATCCACAATCCATAGGAAAACCGCCATGAGAGAGCAAATCATTCAACGTGTTGCAGTACTTTGCGAGCGGCAGCAGCAGGAGAAGGCACGCAGCGTTCAGATGTTCGGGGGGTTCGGCCCCGAAGTCGCCGTTCCACCAGACATTACTTTACTCAATGACGAAAGCCTTCTGGCGCTACTGGAAGAGTTGGTGACGCAGTGGGTTTGCCGAAATTCAGCGGTCGTCTGACAGATAAGAAAAAAGTTATCAAGGAAACAATCGTGTCGAGTTCGAAGAAGCAGAATGTTGTCCAGGCAGAGGCGGTCTGGGAGGAGTTTGATAACGGCGAAATGTGGTGGGCCGGGGTAATCCTCTGGCTCTGGGAGGCTTCGTGGATAGCGCCGCGGCTTGCAGTCGCAGATGAAGACGATGGCGGAGAGTGGCACTACGAAAGATGTGGAGGCACTGTCGGAGAGTGTGGAGAGACATATCCGACGCATTGCAGACGGCCAGTTGTGCCATTGCCACCCAAACTCTGAATCACGCCACCATTAAAGGAAAACTATGTCTGAAACAACCGTTTTCATCGCCTCCAATCTGATTGGATTGGTTTCAATTGCTATCTCGTCCTTTGTGATTTTTCACCATGTACGGGGCGGGCAGCGAGAGGTTGAGTTTTATACGAAAGAGCACGTGGAAAAGCTGGGTACCACGCCTGATTTTTTCGCCAAGGTGTCCGCATGGAACGCTGCACTCGGTGGCCCAGCGCCTAAATGGCACTGGATCAAACCTGTTTCACCATTCCAGTCGAAGTGAAGTAAACCAGCATGCACCGCACCTATCAAAAATGGCGGACTGAGGCACATTCAATCACTGGCCCACTAACGCAGCATCAGCGAATCGCTTTGGAATCAATATTGGTCGCAGGCGGGCCTGTGATGATTAATGACACCGTTCTTAAGGTAGATGCGAGTAACGCGTTCCGCACCGATTTCAACCCGGATGGCTTTTTTGTCCATGCACAGAACCACGAGGGCCTTGTTTGCGCTGCAGCCAATACGGCTTGCCACGCTGGGATTGAAGAGGCAATAGCGTGGGCGGAACAGCAATTGGATTCACCCGAAGTGCCTGCACAGTAGCCGGTACCAATTCAGTCAAGGAAAACCATGAGAACCATCATTTTCGGCCTGTGCGCCATAGCCATTGCGCTGATTGCCGGGGTGGCGACTCCGGCAGAGCTATCTGCTATCGCTGAAGTGAACCAGGCCAAGGTTCTTACTGGAAATGAGGCTCTTGGGGCGCTCAAGCGGGAGGCTACGCCAGTAGCGCTGGGCCAGATTATCAAGGACCCTGGTGGATGCCTCTACGCCGTTGTGTCGAAGAATAAGCGCCTGACGCTGATCCAAGTGCGTGACAAAGCAAAACGCCAGGTGTGCGGCAACTAAAAGAAATGACAGTGCTACACCGTGACTTACTCGATTCAAGTCAGACTAATGTAAATTGCATCCGCGCATCTTGTTGCTAAGAGCGGGCTTGTTGACCGAAATCGCCGCTTCAAGTGAAAAGACGTACTGCTCACCGCGCGTGCGAATCGACACAGCGATCTCGTCTTCAACAAATTGCAGGCATGATTTACCGTTGTCTTCGGCTCCAGGAATGCGGTCAAGCGCAACCTGGAGTGTGACCACATCGTCAGTTCGTCCATCACTAAAAGCTGTGTCAATGTAAACCTTGTCCGTGATCCCTCGTAGGTCGTTGACATTCACTGAAAACGTTCCGGTGGGGTTCCAAGCACCGGAGGCATCGCCTGGCTTTAAGCTGAATACCAGCTCCGACGCCACTGGATTTAATGAGGCAGAGATGATGATTTCACCCGGGTGTGCTTCCTTACACAGCTCGATGGCCTGAAAAATGTCTACTGATTGACAATGGAAAAGAAGCGTGCCTTCGCCGTATCGAACGGTCCATCGCTGGAGTGGCGGATTGCTTACGCTGCAATTACGCTCAGACATGTTCCACCTTCCGAAATTTGCATGAGGCCATCCGCAGAGGGCACGACAAAGTGACAATTGTTTTGGTTTCCATAATCCATAAATTTCCGTCTCACCAAACGTTCGGCGAACCCGTTGGGTTGCAATGTTTCGCGTTCATTCAGCAGGACTTTGACGCAAATTGCTATTATCCCAAAAACCACAAAGCCTTGGCCGTCCATTCTGAAGTGGACGCAGGACGGTGAAGATGGCACACCAATCAACCAGGATCAACATGAGTATTTTCACAGTCTCATTGCAGCTGTATTTGAAGGTTTTCCCGAGGCCAAAATTCGAGGATCAGGACATGAAGCGGCTGTCGGGTGCTTATTCGGACATTAATGCTTTAACTATTATTTCTCTGCTCCTGTATATGCTGGAGAACTTGTGGGTTAAGGCCAGTCCACCTGCCGCAGTGATGATGATCGTTTTCCTTGTTCTATTTCTGATCGCAGAAAGATGGGCAATATACAAGGGGTTTGCAAAGTTTTCAGTTTTGTCCTATGCATTCCTCATCGGGGCATTCTGGTTAGGCTTGACTCACCTTGCAACCACCATCGTGCATACACAGACCATGATTTTGTGTTTAGGACTGGCCGCCGTGACCATAGCACTGGGGACGGGCTATGGTCTCGGGGTGCTATTTGCCTATGTCGGGTTGTTGTTGTGGGGGACTCTCGCTGAGCAAGTAGCAGGAATGTCTCAAATCGCATACGCACAAACGATAAAGCACTTTGCCGTTGCTACTACCATCTTGACTGTGCTGTTTGTCGTCTGCGCCATCATGCGGCGGCACTTGATAGAAGAAAGACAGTTAGCCTTGCGCGAACGTGACAGCGCCCGCGAACATCTCGAACAAACCAACCAACTCCTGGCAAAACTTCTCTCAGAAAAGTCTGAACAACTGGATTTGACGGTAAACGAAACAAATAAGGTCTTTGTTAAGCATGAACAGTTTTCCAATCTTGGAACCCTGGTCTCAGGCCTGTCGCATGAATTGGGTACGCCGATAGGAAATGCAGTTTTGACCTCATCCAATATGATTGCTTGGAGCCATGAGATGCAAGAAAAATTGGGTCAAGATCCGCAAAGAGAAAAACGTCTCAGTCAATACATGATGGAGGGGGCGCAAATCATCAGCAGAAACCTTGACCGGGCCAACACTCTTGTGACCAATTTCAAACAAGTTAGTCTGGATCAATTGGGTAGCAATCGACTTACGGTCAACCTTGCAGACTGCATCAAACAGTCTATTTTCGCGTTGAAGCCAACGCTTTCAAAATACGGTGTCAGAGTAAAATTGCGACTGGATGAGAGCATTAAGATGGAGACATTTCCCTTCGCGATTGAGCAAATCGTTACCAATCTGGTGACAAACGCCGTGATACACGGACTTGAAAAGAAACCAGATGGAATTGTGACGATAAGAACCTGGATCAAGTCAGGAACATCGGATGTCTGCATTGAAGTCGCAGACAACGGATGGGGCATACACCATGAAGTAGTTACAAGAATCTTCGAGCCATTTTTCACCACTAAAAGAGGGCGCGGGGGGACGGGAATGGGCCTTAGCATCGTCGCGCACCTTGCAACAGCGATCCTGGCCGGAGACATTGACGTGAACACGGGACCCGACGGATCCAAATTCATCGTCACGATTCCATTGAGTTCGCCCACTGTCGAAAACGATAGTTCCCCGCCAGACACAGTTCCGGGTTTTCTTCAATGAATAAGCAAGATAAAAAATGGAGAGTCCTTGTCGTTGACGACGATGCGGATGTTCTGACAAACACCGTCTACACCCTGATGGATCTCAAGGTTTTAGGGCGTGAGTTGGATATAACCACGCTGGGCAGTGCTACGGCAGCGATTGAGTTGCTTGAAAGGGAGCGTGATTTCGCTGTAATTTTGTTGGATGTTGTCATGGAGAAACCCCACGCGGGATTGAGCCTGGTGACCATGATTCGTCATGATTTCAATATGCAAATGTCTCGGATCATTTTGAGGACGGGTAACCCCGGATACGCCCCAGAACGAGATATAACCCTGAAGCTGGAAATCGACGACTACATCCTTAAGCAAACAGCCGTTCGTGATCGGATAATCACGGCAGTGATTGTTGCCATCAGAGCCTATGATCAACTACAGCGATTGGCGCGATTGAAGGACGCCATGCAGCAAATAATTTGTTGTTCGAATCAGCTTTTGACTACAGACGAAATCGACCAGTTTGCAAACGTCTGTATGCAGTACGTTGCGCCTATTTTTGGAAAGAATGCCGGTGGGGGACTGGCCTACGCCGGTATGACAGTAAATCAAGGGATAGTGCCCCTGACCGTGATGTCGGCAACCAGCGAGCATGAGTCTCTCATTGAACCGTTGAATGGAATCGGCGTTTTGCCTCCCAATATTTCAGTGACCAAGAAGAAGATGACCAAGGCGTTGGAGCAGACGAATAGCATTAAGACCGACAAAGATTGGTACATCTACATCAAAGTTTCACTCGGGCGCAAGGTGGTGCTTTGGTTGAACAAGCCTGACGGGTTTGATGAAATCGACGAGACACTCGGGAAGTCCTTTGCCAACACCATCAAAGCATGCTTAGATCGGCTGTGCTTGCTCCGGGAACGGATGGCTGAGGCGATGGTATCGATTGGAATTTTCGCTCATGAATTCAGGACCCCTATCGCATCCATGCGAATGAGCAATGAATTCATGCTCGAATCGCTTGAAGCCGGCGAATGCGACAAAGAGCGGTTCAAAATATTACTCAACAATACCGACCGGATTCTGAACGGCATGAACAGGCACATCGATTCGTCAATGATAAATGTTGGCGTCGTGCTGAGAGAGCGGCTGGAGTTGCCTGTGGCCAGGGTAAACATTGGGCCGATCGTCAGGGAGTCGTTGGAGGTCAACAAGAATTGGTTTTCAAAAGCAGGGCAAATGCGAGTCCACATTGAAGACGATTGTTGGGCCCGAGCAGATGGCACCATGTTCGAATATGCATTCGTCAATCTGGTGGGCAACGCCATCAAGGCGCTATCTAACAGCACAACGCATTTCGATGGGCCGAAAATTGAAATTGAATTGACTAAACAAGACGGTCAAATCCGGTTGGTCATTGCGGACCATGGCTCCGGGATTCGCGCGGACCAACTCGACAAAATATTCGATCCGTTTTATTCCACCAGTGGGACACCGGCGCATGGTCTTGGGTTGACAATGGTGAAAAGGGCGGTGCAGGCCATGGGTGGAACCATCGAATGCAGTTCCGAGGTTGGGGTTGGGACAACCTTTGTCATTCAATTGAACGCCTTTGACGTGCCACCACCGGAACCGTTGAACCATGTCGGCCGGCTGGAGAGGCGATTGTCAGAGCGCCCAGTTGTCGCCCGGCACGCGCCTGCTCAGCCCGGCTGATTTAGTGCAAAAAACAGTGTTACCCACTCGAAATTGTGTTAAAGTGATATTTACTCAGCGCTAAGCTGTTAGTCGTTCGTCAGGAACGGCATGTCAAACCAGTGTCCACCACGTGGACATACCCTCTTTCACCCGCGTTCGCGGCTGAAAACAAAAACCGCAATCTGAGATCGGATCAGGCAACGCCTGCGTCTAACGATTGCATTCAATCAGCCGTTCGGCTGATTTCATATCAAAGAAGGATAGTTATGGAAACGCCAACCATCGCGGGCATTGCCCTGCGCGACTTACACGTTCCGTCTTACAACCCTCGTCGTAAGGTTCACGACGATCAGGACTGGCAGGACTTTAAAGATAGTCTCAAATCCAAGGGAGTTCTCCAGGCAATTCTGGCTCGGCCAGTGCAGGGCAAGAAAACCCCGTACGAAGTTGTCGCTGGGCAGCGACGCTTCCTGGGCTCGCTGGAGGTATTCGGTCAAGACTACCAAATCCCAGCGCTGATCAAGGTGATGACCGACGAGGAAGCCGAAGCGGCCTCTGCCGCGGAAAACCTGCAACGCGAACCGATGAGCCCAGCCGAAGAAGCCGAAGCCGCCGCTCGTGAACTAGCGCGCTGCAATGGCGATCGCGAGGAAACCGCCAAGCGCATGAACATGTCGCGGCTCAAACTGGACAACCGGTTGAAACTCATGGCATGTTCGCCTCTGGTGCGCCAACGTCTGATTGAGCGACGGTTGAAACTGGGCGTGGCCGAGATGCTCTCGGGACTGACCATGGTCAAACAGGACGAGCTGGTCAGCCAGTTTGACAAGATCGGGATCCCCTCTATCGAGGATGTCTCGGCGATGATTCTGTCTTTGACCAAGGCACTGCCATCGGCGATCTTTGATCCTGTCGACTGTGGCGCCTGTGCACACAACAGCGCGCGTCAGCAAGCGATGTTCGGCAATATCGGGGAAGGGCATTGCCTGGACGCGGTCTGCTTCGACAATAAAACAGAGGCCCAGCTTCAGTTGACGGTCGACAAACTCAAAGACGACTTTCAGCGCGTGGAAATAGTGCGCCCCGGCGACAACTTCCGTGTGATCCGTCTTACACCAGAATCGATCGGGGAAAGTCAGGCCATTGCCTGCCGCAGCTGCAAAGACTTTGGTGCAGCCGTCTCTGCGATGCCCAACAAGCTCGGCAAGGTCAGTGGCGGGCTGTGCTACGGGATTGAATGCAACGAGACCAAGGTCAAGGATTTCAAGGCGGCGCAGGAAGCTCTCAATTCGCCCCCTCCCACAGCAGAAAAGCCATCCGGGGCTGCTGCCGGCCCCGGCACGCCACCCGTTGAAGGCTCCAAAGCCGCCGGCGCAGTCAAGCCTGCCAAGGCCGAAAAGCCCATTACCGAGGCAGCCAAGCCAACTGTGGGGCTCAGCGGCGCGGTACTCGACTTCCGTGATGTGCTGTACCGCAAGGTAGTCTTCAAGGAACTGGCGGTGAACTCCGAGTTCAATGCACGTTTTGTGATGGCCATCGTGCTCAACAGCCAGGGACGCCTGTTCAAAGGCGAGGAAGTCAAGAGTGTGTTTTTGAAAAAAGGCTGGATGAAGAGCGATTTGTCAGCCTATGGTCTGCGCGATGCGATGAAGATCATGATGGACATCCCCAAGGAACATGCACTCAACATGCTGCCCAATCTGGGGGCGGTGGCGCTGACAGATTTGACCCGGGCTGAACTCAAGGATCTCACCATCCTTGCCAATCCCGATCTGGCAAACTACTTCACACTCAACGATGAGTCCGGCAAGATGCTTCTTGAAAAGCTGACCAAAACCGAGATCTGCGCAATTTGCGACGAAATCGGGATTACCGAGAAGATGGGCAAGACTTTCCGCTCAATTTCCGGTGGCAAAAAGAGCGAGTTCATCAAGCACATCACTTCGCTCGTCGATTTTGAGTACAAAGGCAAGGTGCCCAACGTGCTCAGACCCGAGTTCGAAAAGTAAAAATCCAGCTGCTGGGTACCACTTCCAGTGGTACTCTGCAAATGGCGCAGGACCCCGCATGGGGCTGCGAGAGGGCCCTCCACTGAGGGGTCTGTCGCAGTCCTATGCAAGCAGGACAGAGTTCAATCGTCGCAAGACGTCGTCGGCCACCGTGCCGGCATTTCAAAAGAAGAGAAAGGATGTGCAAACGCACAAGAAAAAATGTACCAGCTACTCATGCGCATCAACAGGTACGTTTCGGTCGGCGCGTCAGCAGTTTTATTACTGTCGTTCGTGATCCCGAGCGTCCAAGCCGCACTTGGACTCAACACAGTCGCCGGACTCGTGATCTATTCCGCCATCCTGGCGGGATCGGTTTTGGCAGATAAACGGCTGGCCCGGCTCTCGTTCAACGAAGTCTGTCAGGAACTGAAAGACGTCGACCTGGAAGAAGCCACCAAAAAATTCTGGGAAGAAGACAAACAGCGAAAGCGCGAAGAAGCGAATCGACGCTGATCGAAGTTATCGTCCCCCATTTCAAATAAACGTCGTCCCATTTCTGGGCTGACACCTATCAAGACCCCGCGGCGCGAGCTGCCGGGTCTTTGTTTCATTTCAAGGAACCATTCATGTTTTTCAAAACAATTCACAGAGAACTGAGTTCGCGCCTGGCTTCGGTCGGGATGGCCATGACCTTCCCAGGTGAAAACAAGGTTTGCTTAATCATCACACCGACATTGAAAGCAGAAATTGCTGAGAAAGCGCCGCACCTGAGTGCCCCGTTTGTGCTCACCGGAACGCCCGATGATCTCGATGCCGGGTTTGTCGACCAGTTCAAGGCCTACAGTGAAGTCCACACATCGCTGCAACAGCAGGTGACGGACCAGATCAAGGCACTCCAGGAGCAATCAGAAGCCAAGGCTGCAAAGGCCAAGGAAGACTCTGCCAAGAAGATGGCGAACAGTCGACCGGTCAAGCCCGCCTCACCTGCTGCAGGTGAGCTCGGCAGACTGCTTTCGGGCGACGACGACCCAGACGACACGGGTAGCGATGAATCAAATGCTGGCGCGACGCCAACACCGGTTCTTCCGCTCTCGGTCACGTCAAACGCCCCCATGGGCGCTGACGAACTGTTCTAACCCCATTTCAAGACAAGGAAAAAAACATGGCACTCGAACGTCAAATCCTTACCCGCGTGTTCATTTACGCGGGCGTCAAAATGCCCGACCCGGATGCAACGATGCAACCGGTTGCAGTCCGAGATTTCTTCGCAGCCGCTGGTCGCCCCGAACTCTCGAGCGCCGAAGTCCGCGGTCCTGAAGTTGTCGGCAACGAATTGCAGTTCACGCTGCACCGTGCCGTCGGTACCAAAGGCCTCCAGGCAATGGTGAACATGGCCACAACGGCTGAAGAAAAATTGGAACTCGCCAATATCAAGGTCCCGGGCTGGATCAGCGACCGTCTGGCTGGTTTCCGCAAGGGCGCCATCCGGCCGCAAGCCCAAGTCAATAGCCTGATCGAGATTCTGTCCAAGTCAGGCAACGGTGATTGCATCCGGCCTCCGGCTCAAGCCATTCCCTGGTTCTTCTGATGACAGCGGCCGTCTCGACGCTGTGCCTGCCGCGAATCTCGAAAGGGGTTCCATGCATAGTCACAGGCGAATCTGAAGGCGGCTCCCTTGTGGCCTCTCTCTTCGCAGAGAGGGAGGCCCTGGGTCTGCCCACCATCTACCCCGATAGCAAGGTGCATCGGGACATTGACGAAGTTGTCCTGAAAAACCTCTATGAATTGGGCTACAAGCCCAATGGGTACAGTGAGCGCTACATCAAGATTCAAATGAGCGCCATCTGCGAGCCATATGAGTTCGAAGATGGCACTGAACTGTTGAGCAGTTACGTTGTGTCGCCGGCCGATTGCGTCATCAACCTTCATGAGCCCATCATGTCATTGGAGCAATCAAGTCCGGGGCTGGGGGAAACTGTGATGTACTGGATCAAAGCGATCACGGACAAACAGTGCATTCCTGGTTTCGTCACGGGCGAAACGCTCTTTGAGATGTTTTCTTGCTACCGTCTGGAGGACGCGCAGACCGATGAGGAGGCCATGGAATTGCTACTGCAGAACGGCTATGGTAAAGAGGATGCCGAGACCTACCTGCCAAGCGTGATCAAGGCGTCCCTTGGCGGTGAGATATTCATCAACCCCCAACAAAAGATCAAGGCCCGTCAACTGCGCAAGCAGCTCGATCAGGCTGGGTTCAAAGGTGCCGCCCGATTGGTGCAGCTGCTTAAAAAGGAGTTGCCCGCCAAGTTCGCGCAAGCCCGGGACGCTTTGTTCAAGGGGCCGCCGCATTTCTGGCAAGCGTACAGCTTTGATGTCCTGCTGGTCGGCGGGGACCAACCCATGGACGCCATAACGGAGTTCATTGATCAAATGGACAACGACCGTTCCAACAACGGCGAATCCGATGATTTGTTGTTCGTCCAGCGGGCGGAGCTCAACACCAATCCAGACGGATCTCTCGCAGAGCACCACTTGGACGGACTATTGGTGCTGGCCAACATATTCAACGCATGGACGGGTATCGAAGAGGTCATCAGCCTCCTCCTCGACCATGTGAAGGACCGAAAAACACATTGAAGGAAAACCATGCATCTGAAAACCGATGAAAAAAAGGAATTCGAACTCGAAAAGGCCTTTCTGGTCTATGGCGCGCGAAGCAGTTATTCGCGGCGCGAGGTGGGATATGTCAGCGAACACAATGTGAATATCAACTCCAAGGGCGTGCCCACCATCATGAAAGGGCGTGCGCTCAAGAAAGACTCCCTGATGGCAGCCCTACGCCAGTTGGCCCGCCAGCAGGGGATCAGCGATCTGGTGTGGGTCGATGATCAGACCATCGCGACAAGCTCGACGCTGCAGGTCTGGTGGACACCTGCCCAAAGCCGGTGGATGCACTTCCAGTCGCAGGGTCTTCAGTTGAGTTTGCCGGCGCAGAACCCGCCTTTGGTGTGGTTGGCGTGCGGGGAATGCCTGATGGTGTTCGCCCTCAAGGAAAACATCAAGCCAGGACCAACAACCGCGTTGCACCATGCGCCTCTGTTCAATGTCTTTGCGAATGCAGAGGTTTGCGCGGGAAGCATGCAGAAACCCAAGGATGGCAATGCCAAGGAATGGGTGGAGTCGTTTTACGCCGCCACCTTCACGCATGCCAACCCGCCAAGCCGCCGACTGACAACCTATCGTCAAGGCGAAAAAGCGCTTTGGAAGCATTTGATGACTTCAAAGAAGAAACCGGCGTTTCCCACCGACAAGCTCAAGCCATTTGGCAAGACGCTGGGTGAAGTAGTCCAAAATTTGGAAAAAGACCTTTAAGAATTTTCTGGCCACCCCTTTTGGGGTGTGCCGGGGGATTCCCTAAGCCAGCTCACGTGGAGTTGGCTTAGGGAATCTGGCTCCACGCCACTCACGCTGCACACCACCCTGTGCAGCCTATCAAAAACCCGCCATGGGGATACGTCCCCATGGGTCGCGTCTACCTTGCATTTGCAATCAAAGGATAAAGATGAATGCCCAACACGCATCCATGATCGACCGCTTTCTGGCAACAGACTGCCCGGTCATCACCATGCCTCACGACAGTGAGGTATTTGAACCCCTGAAGACCCCTGGCCACCGACTCATCGTCGCGGCAGGAGGGCTTTACAAAGAAATCCGCCGCGCCTGGCTTCATGCGATCGTCCATGTGGCGCGCGCACAGACCCCCTTTGGCGAGCTGCAGACCACGCTCAGCATGCCATTCCAGGTGCCGGAAAACTTGCTTGTCGAATTTCTGCATCAAGCCAGAGCCGCCGCGCCCAACGAAACGGCGGCCTGGATCGTCTTCAATGAAGGGGACAGGTCGCTTCGGCTCCTTCCCATGGAATACGACGGGGTTACCCCGGTGCACCTGAGCATTCTGCGGCCCATGCTCGCCGCTGGCGAGCACCTGGTGGTGGACCTGCACAGTCATCACCAAATGTCAGCGTATTTCAGCCGTACCGACGACGCGGATGACATCGCAAGCAACGAAGTCAAGATCGCCGGCGTTGTCGGCACCATCCACCAAAATCCGACCTGGAATTTCAGGATGTGTCTGGAAGGAGTGCTGATGCCTGATTTTCTGAAACTCTTACGTTTGAAAGAATTGCCATGAGCACCTACAAAATACCCTCTGCGTTTCTCGCAAAGCCGGTCAACGTGGCGGTGATCGGAGCGGGCGGTACCGGCTCGGCCGTGATCGCCTGTCTGGCGCAAATGTGCGTCGCGCTGGAAGCCCTTGGGGCTCCGGGGCTTGATGTCACGGTCATTGATGATGACCGGGTGAGTCCGGCCAACATCGGCCGTCAAGCTTTTGCCCCCTGCGACGTCGGGCAATTCAAGGCCAGCGTGCTGGTCAACCGTGTCAATCAGACTTTCGGGTTGGATTGGGATGCGAAAAATGAACGCCTGGCTGTTCTGCCTGCCCGTCACAACTACGACATGCCAAGAATTTACATTGGCTGTGTGGATACCCGAAAAGCCCGACAAGCCATTAAATCCCATTGGGAAGCAAGCTCTAATAGCGGGTTCAATGGAACAGCCTGGTGGCTCGATTGCGGAAATACGGCCCATTCCGGGCAGGTCATTCTTGGCGTTCTAACTGAAGGGGTGGTAGAGTTGCCGAGCGCGGGCCACCTCTTTCCGGAGATGGTAGATGCAAGCCTTGATGCCAGCGATGACATGCCCAGCTGTTCACTGCCTGAGGCGCTGGCCAAGCAAGACCTGTTCACGAATCGGACCATTGCAGATACAGCCATGAATTTGCTGTGGAAGCTGTTTCGCTACGGGGAAACGGATGTCCATGGGGCGTTTGTGAACCTGCAGACGATGCGCACCAACCCGTTGCCTATCGATCCCATCGCTTGGGCACGCATGGGTTATGCGGCTGAGGTGGAAGAAGAAGCATGAGGATTTGAACCATGGCAAACGCTCAACACCGGTACCGAACATTTCCGGTCCGTTGAGCGCGGCATCTGGGCTATTGCCTGATTGTCCAAATAGCCCTCAAAACATGAAGCCACTGAATAAAGTGGCAAGACACAATTCCCCTGGCCGCCTTGCGCGGTCAGGGGGATTGACCAAGCGAACCTCTGATCCGAGGACGCTTGGTCAATCCCGTTTCCGACTCGAATTCCTTGTAGGCGTCATTTCCATCCGAACCGCGCGGCCAGTGGCCCGGCGGCGGCGCCATGTGGTCTAATTCCGTAACACATTAGTGAAATTGTGAGGCAATCCATGTCATTTCCGCTTGAGCGTCACCCCGGGTCCATCATCTTCGTTGACGATGATGAGAATTACTTGGCGGCTGTAAAGACCATTTTCCCGTCGCAGTGGAACATTCAGACATTCGCGGATACCTCTGAATTTGTTTCGCACATGTCGGCCATGATGACGGTGATCGAGGATATGGACGCCTATCAACGGGGCGCCATTGAACGCTGCAGAAAAGGCGGCTCCGTGGCCATCGAAGTGCTGCGTTTCTGGAACGCATTTCCAGAGCGCTACGCGTTGCCAAAAGTGGTCTTGATGGACTATCACATGCCCAATCACAGCGGGCTTGACGCTTTGGAGAAAATCAAGGACTGGCGTGGCCCTAAAGTCTTGCTGACGGGCGTCGCCGACGAGGCACAGGTATGTCGGGCGTTCAATGAACGCTTAATTGACTATTACGTCGCCAAACAGAATTCAAAGATACTGGCGCTGATTGTTTCGACAGTGAAACTCATGCTCAATAATTACACCGAAAACAGCAGCCTGCAATGGAACGCGTGGAACATGTCGATGAAGCCCGAGCAAACATTAATTTTGGGCTATCCAGAAATCACACAAGCCCTGTTCAAATTTGTTGATGACAACTGTGAACATATTGTGATCGGAGACCCATTCGGGGTCATGGCGCTTGGCTACGCAGGCGAGGTCAAATGGCTGCAATTGGAAACCACCGCCACCCTCGACGCTGCGGCCGATCTGGTCATCAAGTCGGGTGGAACCAGTGAAGACGCGCAGAGTGTGCGCGCGGCGCACTCCCTGACCAATGCGCGCATCAACTCCGCACTGGGCATTGCAGACACTCCATCTGCCGTCGCTAATTCATTTCAGATTCGTATTCCCAGCATCAACGAAATTCTTTTCGGGGCTGTTTTCGACCTGACTGTTGGTGGGGCACCTCTGCCAGAGGCGTGCTACACGGCATGGCAACAGCGCCAGAGCCAGCGCATTTAGCCATTACGGCTAATTAAGGGGCGCCAAGAGCCACGGACCTGTTAGGTCTGTTCGCATTCCTGCGTCGACGCAAACACCATTGCTCCGGACTTGCCTGCGTCCGGCAGCGGCCTTTGGTGCGCGATCTGAAAACCTGCAATCCAACGATATTGCACATGTCTTTGCAGTCCTGACCGGCAACAATCCTGCGCGCGTCTGTACCTAGCCACTTTGAACCATCTTTTGGCCGCCAATTGGGCGGAACCGCAGCTTTCGGGACGGTCATAGCCGCCCTTTCGCCAAAAACACCCAAACAAACTAGCCAAAAACTCGCTCTAAAGCAGACCTCTCGCAAAACCGCGTCGTATTCACACGCGAATGAATCAAAATAGAACACAAATGTGAAACGAGGTCGAAAGTGAAATAGGCAGAGCGCCAGAAATAGCACTCAAAAGCTTAAAACGGAGCAATCCACAAAGTTGCTCGCTGGACTCATCGAGAGTCTCCTTCTCGGAAAAAAAGTGGCGTTATGCCATCAAGAATGATGAACTGGATACTTCTACAAACCTGGGCGGCGGTCAATGCATAGGCAATTGACCGTTGCGCTGTTGGTGGCGAGCAGCGCCTTCATGGCGGGCTGTGCTCAGCTTCCAGAGGCAACAGGAGACACCACAGGCAACGTCGGCGCATCGGGTCCTATAGCGCCCGCACCGGAAATCTCCGTCGTCGACCGCTCCCCCGACAGAACCAGGAACATTGGCAAAGAGGAGCTGTTCATCGCGCAGCCACTGCAGAGCAGTGATCCTATGCCACGGATCAACATAGAGAACGTAACCATATTGAGCAGTCGGGTCTATGAGCTGATGCGCACCCTGCTTGATGGAAAGAATATTTCGTTTTCAATTTCCGGCGTCAACAGCAAAGTTATGCGCCGCCATGTGTCAGCGTCCAACATCACGGGTGATCTAGAGCAGATTCTTGACGATTTTGCCAATTCGGTCGGGTTCTACTGGCATTACAAGGGAGGGACACTGCACATAGCGCCTGACCGCCAGTACATCGCCACGATTCCCCCCATTGACGACGTGTACGAAAGCATGCCCCCCATGCTGCAATCCATGGGTGCGATTGACGTGTTTGTCGATCGGACATCACACCTGGTGACCTACAGCGCCAACAGGGAGGCCTCAGAGAAGATAGATGGCTACCTCAAGCACATTCGTGACAACAAGAAAATGATTTCTTACGATGTGTACGTCTGGCAGGTCGAACTCGATGGGGACCACAAGAACGGTATTCGGTGGGAAAAGCTCGACGAGGAAATCGCTTCCAAAAGAGGGGTTAAACGCCAGGCCGCATCCAGTGATGCCAAATTGGGAGCCGGCTTCAGTTCGACCTTCGGGCGCGGCGAGTTGCCGATTGATGTGCTTTCGAGTTTTCTGTCGGCCCAGGGAAAGATTCACGCTATTTCGCAACCGAAAATGGCAATGATCAGCGGTGGCAAAAGCACCTTTCGGATCGGCAACACCACGGTGTACGCCAAGCAAGTCGGAACCGATTCGAGTTCGGGAGTGAACAAGACCACAGTGACTACCGCGCAGGCGTTGTCGGGAATCGAGTTGACGGTGGTTGGCAATCTGGATGGCGAGACGGTCTATACCGACATCCAGATGAAACTCAACGACTTGCTCAGGTTCAACTCCTTCAGCGCCAACGGTATCTCCCTGCAATTGCCCCAAAACGCAAATCGCGAACTATCGACCCTTGCGCGGATTCGTCCAGGCAACTCTCTCTTGCTGGCGGGGATAAACATCAGCAGAACCGACGATAGCCGCACCGTAAAAGACGCTCGCGAGAAGAACTCGATGACCTTGCCAAATAGCATGTATGAAACCGAACAGAGAACAGAACTTGTGTTGGTTTTTTCCCCCAATGTTTACTCCTTCATTAACGAAGGCGTGAATTCCAAGACCAATGCTGACCTTCAGGCCTATCAAAATGAAAAATGATCTCACTCGATATGCTTTGTGTGCCGTGTCATTGGCGGTGTCTCTTACGCTAGGTGGGTGTTCATCTCCTACAAGGGTCATCGCGGAGGATGGCGCGTCCATGCATGGTGCCCTCGGCGCCGCGCCTGCGGGAACCATAGGCAACTCTGATCCCAGCAGCGTCATTGACCTAGACACTGAATTTGAAGACGCGTTCATCTACCGTCCGGTGCAAAGCGGGGGCGACCGCCTGCCTGACAAGATGATCAAGTCGTTGTCGTTGACGGATACCGCGATTCTGGATGCATTGCGGCTGCTGATAAAAGACACGCCCGTTAGTTTGTCGATGATGAACGCAGCGAACCAGAATTCAACGGTCAATGGAACAGTCACCGCTTACAACCTCAGTGGCAACCTGCCCGACGTGGTGGAAAAGCTATCCAATTCTGCGGGTTTTTACTATCGGTACTCCCAAGGTACGCTCAATATCTACCCTGACGAACAGTTCGTGGTTTCCCTGCCGCCCATCGTCAATGAAGATGTTTTTGCGGGTATGGCCAATACCATCGTGAAACTCGGTGCATCGGACGCATATTTGGACCGCCAGGGCAGGTCTCTGACGTTTCGCGCCAACCGGTCGGCCATGCGAGGGATTGACAGATTTCTCGAAAATGTGAGAGAGACGCGCAGCCTCATCGTCTTCGATACCTATATTTACGAAGTCAATCTGACCGATGGCGCTCAAACAGGAATCAAGTGGAACAAACTGGCAATGGCCATCGGCCCGGGGGGCTCTCTGGGCGCTCTTGGCGCTGTCGGGGGGAGCACAGTCGCAGACTCGGGAGGCATGGGCTTCTCGGCGATCTACAAGGGGTCGCGATTTGACCTTGACGCGTTTTTCTCATTCTTGCAGACGCAAGGTAATGTCAAAACCATTGCCCAGCCGAAGATTGCAATCATGTCGGGATCAAAAGGCGGGTTTAAGGCAGGTTCGACCACCAAGTACGTTTCCCAGGTCGGCACCAATTCCAGTACCACGATCAATCAAACCACAGTCAGTACCGACACCGCTGTCTCCGGGCTGGACCTGTCTCTGACGGGCGATGTATCGGATGGCACCGTCTACGCGCGGATTCGCATCTCCCTGTCCGAACTCATCCGCTTCAACTCATTTGAGGCACTTGGAACGTCATTGCAGCTGCCACAGACCACCTCACGCGAATTGACCACTGCGATACGTGCACGCCCAGGCGATGTGGTGCTCCTGGGCGGCGTGAACAACAGCAGCGAGTCATCGGACTACTCGGGCTTGCCGGGTGAAAAGGGGCAAATGCTGGTGCCAACAAGTTCAAATAAAAAAGTGGCGCGCACTGAACTGGTTATGGTCATGAAGCCAAAAATCGTGCGATTTTCAAATCCGCAAAGGGAAGCCGAAAAATTGGCTCGGAAGATGTTCGAGCAAAGCCAGGTCCGCGCTGTGGCCGACGTGAAAGTGCCCGTACAGTTGGTGGAGCTCCAGGCCGTGCGGCCAGCGCCGATACGACCTGCGATCCTGCCGGCCAATTTGATCAATCCTGTCAAAGCCAGGGTTGAACCGAATGCCCCACCGGTGGAAATAGCTGCCCAGGCCATTGCCGAACCCGCGCCGGTCAATAAAGACAGGACTCCACCGAAAGCGAATCCATCCCAAACCAGGGTTGCCGACGTGAGTCCGGCGGTGAGCGTGCAGACCGGCAACCTAACCGTGACTGATCCGGTCCATGGCCAACGCGAGATGGCAGTTTCCGTAGGACAGGCGGCCCAACAACCTCAAGAGCAGGCGCAACCAGCGCCGCGTGCACGGGCTCCCATTGCCGGCGAGGCGATATCGGCCGTGCAAACAGCCTCGAACAAGGATGGAAGTCTGGTCGTACAGGTAAAGTCAGGCGACCATTTGGTAGCTGAAGTCAATCTCAAGCAGCCACAGAGTGGAGAGAACAACAATGATTAATCGTGCCGTGCTCGCCCTAGCGCTGATGGCAGCACTTCCCGCCATGGCGGATGTCCCCAACCCCTTGATGGCGCCAACGCCGCGCGGTACAAAAACAGGGGCGCAGTCGCTAACGCCAATGCCCCCAGGCGGTCCGTCACCAATGCCAGTTGATCAGCCAAGTACCACCTTTGGAAAGAAGCAGGTTGCTCCGGTGGAAGAAGCGGTTGATTTGCAGAGCACTTGGTATGTGTCGGCCATTGTCGGCAATTCCGCAATGATGCGTCAACGCCCAGGCGCTACGTCTCCCAAAGGTTCGGCAGGTGCCGGTCAGTACGCTGGCGCAGGGCAATTTCCCGGTGTGTATTCAGGTGGCGGAGCGCCCCAACAGGTCCAGAGCGGACCCGCCGAAGTCAAAACAGCACCAGGCATGTCCCTGATGGTGACTGATGGTGAAGACACGTTTGTGATGGGGATGGCTGTACGTGCGAAGTTTCGCGGGGATACTGTGATGTTGTTCGAAGGCAGTAATCGAGTGCCGTTGTTCTACGGCGGCGTAGAGGCGTCGCCCACCTTGCGGGCCGAGCGCAAAGTGACCGAGCTACCCGACACGGCATTTGCCAGTCGCGCCGCACCGGACACAGCGACGGGCAGCTCCACTGGTGCTGCGCCAAGCTCAGATCCGATGCAGCCGCATGCACCTCAGTTCGCGCGATGAGCAACGCCCTGCATATTGTCGAAACGCCAGCGCTGGCTGTGCCATTGCGCACGGGGGAGATTTTGATCCGGGACGGGGTCATTACGCGCCATCAATTGGAGATTGCGCTAAAACAACAACGGGTATGGCGAAACTCCGGAAGAATTACGCCAATCGGCGAAATTCTGCACGAGTTGCGTTTTGCCGATCGCGCCGCCATCGAAAATGCGGTATTGATGACAGCCGGCTCCACGACTGGCATTTTTGAGGTCTTGCTGTCATCCGTCACCTGTATGCGCTATCGCGTGCACCCCATTCGCATGGATGGAGAAACGTTGGTCATTCAGTCTAGGCAGCGTCTGAGTGATCGGGAAAAGCAGCGCATTCTGGATGCATGCCATGTGTCGGCCAAGTACCTGAAAGTCGTTGCAGCTGATCACCAGGCCATAGCTTCGGCGCTTTCGATGCATGAAAAGCAGGATTCTTCCCTCGACATCTGGATCAGACGCTTGCAGCACGACCCATCGGGCTATGTGCTCAAAGCGTTCATGGGGCACATGATCGGGGAGGCATCTCAACGGGATGCCTCCGATATCCATCTAGACCGCAAGGACGACGTCCACTCGTGGATTTCCTACCGCATAGATGGCGATATGAGCCAGATGTACATGCTGCCGTCCAAATTGATGGCCGCCATCATCGTGCGCATCAAAACGGAAGCGGGCATGGACGCATCATCTACCCAGCGTCCCCAGGACGGGCGCATCAGTCTTGATTCGCGCCACCAAAAACTTGACATCCGGGTCTCCTCGCAACCCATCGCAGGGGGTGAGACGATTGCACTTCGACTGCTCAGCTCGGACTCCATCAAGTCTTTGAACATCTTGTTTCCGCAGCAGCCTGAACTGATTGCGCACCTCAAGAAGCTGACCCGTGTTGATTCAAAGACGGGTGGGTTCATTTTGATTTCCGGCGCGACTGGAATGGGGAAGTCCACCACGTTATATGCGTTGTTGCAAGAACTCGACAGGGACCGACTCAACGTCATGACGGTTGAAGACCCTGTGGAATATCAGTTGGCGTTTCTCAGGCAGATCCAGCTCAATCAGTTTTTGGGCGAGCAAGCTACGGATATGGAGAGATCACTATTGCGTCAGGACCCGGATGTGCTCGTATTTGGCGAAATGCGCGACGAGAACTCGACAATTGCCGCATTGCGCCTGGCTGAATCGGGCCACCTGGTGATCTCTACCATTCACGCCAATGACGCGGTACAGACGTTCGAGCGGCTTGCCAATAAAGTGGGCGAAGCAAACCGCGATGACATGCTCTACATCCTGGGCAGCTATCTCAAGGCGATTATTGCCCAGCGCCTGATCAAGAAGCTGTGCCTTTGCGCGCGCCCCGCCACACCTGAATATCGTTCGCTTCATGCACAGACCGCGGCGGATTTGGGCATCAGCGATGAAGCCACTGGTTTGCTGGAGCCAGGAAAATGCAAGGCATGCAACAACACGGGGTACCGGGGGCGCGTCATGCTGCACGAGACCTTGCTGATACCCGATGACGATCTTGTTCGCAAAAATTTGCTCACGGCGATCACGTCCCCTAACGGTTTCTCATCAATCTTGGACGTACCGGGTGTGAAACACATTGCCCGCACGGATACCCTGCGCACGCTGGTTTCATCCGGTGTGATTCCTCTGGGGTTTGCAGCGCTTCAAATGGGGGTATCAGCATCATGATCAACCCTCAGAGTCAGCAAGTGTGGGCGGCACCCCGCAGACAACTTTTGCGCTGGACCATTTCGTACGCTCCATGGAACAGCCCGAAGACCGTCGTCACAGAAAAGACCATTGCCGCATCACAACGAGAAGCGTTGCAGTCCGCCATGAAACTGGGTGTGCCGCTTTCGGCCAAACGCGACTGGCAATTTGGCTGGCAGAAGATAGACAAAGATTACCGGCAGCAATTCTTGCTGGCGTTGTCGTTCAACGTCCAGTCCGGCATGTCTGCAGGCAAGGCGTTGGAAGAGGTCATCCAGTCCGAACGCGGCCATGTGCGACAAGTGATGGAACCCGCGCTGGCAATCATCAAGGCGGGAGGCGAGTTCTCCGATGCGATCGATGGCCTGGCCATGTTTGATGATGCGACGCTCTCCATCTTGCGCGCTGGTGAAAAGCTCGGGGCAATGAAAGAGGCCATGGCCAGCGCTATCGCTCATATCAAGAAGACCAATCACTCGATGAAACTGATGATTGGCGCGTTGATGGTCATTATTGCGGACATTGTGGTGTCCTCCATAACGGTGTTCGGCGTCCAGTTCTATCAGTTGCCGCAACTGCGGACCGAAGGCATCACGTCAAAAGACCCGGTCGTCGTTGCCAATTTCGCCAGCAACCTTGATATGGCTTTCTTGTTGAATGGAATTTTGACTGCCTTTACTGTGGTGCTCTCCATCGTGGTGACAGTGGTCGTCATGTCGTATTCAAACAAGGAAATGCGCGAGTTCAGGCAGAAAGTCGACTACGCACTGCATCAAATGCCGATTCTGCGCGATTTGCTTCGGCACACCGCGATTTCGTCCACCATGTCGATTTGCGGTGCCTTGCTGAGCGGGGGTGTGATGCTCAATAAAGCGTTGGTCATTGTGCGCGGCTCCACCATGTCACCCATCGTTTCAGGCTACTGGCAAAGGGCCGAGTCGCATCTCGAGCATGGGGAATCGGTGAACATTGCCCTGCAGGATGAAAACGTGCTTGAACGCTCGGAATGTCTGATTCTCGCCTCACACGCAGACCAGATGCAATTGGCGCAGGCCATGCTTGCGATAAGCGAGCGTCGGGACGAGATGGCGGAACGGGCATCCAGCAAGTTCGGTAAGTTTGCATTTTGGACCGGGCTACTTTACTCAGGCTGTGGCGTGTTGATCGCCTTGTGGGTGTCCTACATCCAGTACCAGGCAGTGATGGCCAGCACAACGTCAATCGGGGGATAAATGAAGTCAATAATGAACCTGATCAATTCCAATTCGGGCGCCACAGGGCCGGTCGGCTCAATGCAAACCGAATTGTCACCAATAGCGCAAGAGGCAATTTACTCGTCGATGGTGGCGGGAAGCTTTCCGAAAACGACCGGCAGTTCACAACAGTCTGCCTATTGGCTTGCGCGGGAGGCGCTGGACGATGACAGGTTGGCGCTGGTATCGGGCAGCAGTGAGACCCATGTGTTTTACCTGGCGGTGCCAACCAGGGCGTTCTCCAACGGCGCCTTGCGGGATTTGCCCCTGTCAGCTGCCTTCCCAAATCATCCTGAGCATGAAGGCGACGGGGCGTATGTCCTGCACCTCGGGCACGATGTGACAGTGGCCGTCATCATTAACGGCTCGGACTTCAAAATCCTTTGCAATGAGCAGCTAGCCGTTCTTGAAATCATAGAAGATGAAGGCCTTAGGCAGATTGAGTGCGACGCAAAACTGGCTTGGCCTCTCAAATCACTGCGGCTGTCGTCCGAACAGGCTGCAGATTTGGCCACAAAGTGGGCGGGCAAAGTATCCGCGGTTGTGCTGGCGATGTCGGTGCTGGTCTACGCCGCGGCTTCAATCGCCTCAGGCGTAATTCAAGGCCGCTCCAAGGACGCCATCAGCGTGCGGGAACACGGGTTGGCCTCCATCATTGGACAGGTGGCTTTGTCATCGCCGCTGGCCGAACGCATGGCCAAATTTCAGCAAATCTCGTCCGTGGTAGTTCGTGCCGGTGGTTGGCTCAAAGCTTACAACTTCAAAAATGGAAAGGAAAGTTTTGTCGTGGAACTCCCCGAATGGGTATCACGCGACTATCTGGATGCGCTCGGACCCGATGTCAAAACAGACTTGGATCGGGTTGGCGGCGTATTGGTGGTAACCAAAGGGGCAATGAAGCTTGAAAACAAATAATGTGACGCCTGATTTTCTGACGCGAGTAGCGTTGGTCTGGTTTACTCGGTCCCCGTGGGCGGTCGTTTGCGCCATGGCGCTTGCTCTCGCGGCGACGTGGATTGCGGGCAAAGAAATAAGGGCACTCGTTTCTGCTGTGCGCACGAGCGGCGCGCAAGCCGGCGATGCGGCGAGCCTGAGTAAAGAGGACGTTCCCCTTCCCGAACTAACGGCGCTCTCAACGATGCTGGAACGCGTGACTCCGTCGGTCTCTTTCAAGCCTGAAGGAAACACACTCAAGGTGTGGGTAGATGCGCCTGTCAATTACTCAGACTGGGTGCTGGCTCTTTCGACTTTGCAGACGTATCAAAAAGGGCTGGTATGGGACGTCAAAGTCATATGCGCCAATTGCGAGGGCAAGGCAGCCTATGCAGAGGTTGCACCGTATGTGCAAAAGATTGTCTGGAAATGATATTGCTAAATTTATAAGGAGAGTTGATTGTGAGCTTAAAAAGCAAAAAGACGATAGGGGTTCTGGTGCTTGCGGCCGTGGCCTTGGCAGCCGGTGGTGTCGCCATGAGCAAGGTCACTCTCGGTGGCGACAAGTCAGTGACTGCGGCACCACCGGTGGCGGCATCCAGTGCGGGAACGAACCTCGTGGCCCTGGTCAATGGCGAGCCCGTTTACGAAATTGAACTCGCATCGATGTTGCAGAACATGCCCCATGCGGTCGCCGTAGATAGCTACATCAACAAAGTTCTTTCCGCGCAGGCCGCCAAAACCGAAAGCGCGGGACTCGAGGTCGCCGCCCGGCGACTAATGGCCGAACGTGAAGTGCTTTCCAATCTATATTTCTCTCGCATCGGCGAAAGAGAAGTCAAGGGTGTTTCCGACGCGGAAATCGATCAGTTCTATCAGCGCAATTTGTCGGACAGCATGTTCGCCAGAATTGGAGCCTCGTACTTTCTGAGCGCAACCGACGAAGACGCAACTCAGTTCGCGCTGAAACTGCGCGAAGGGGATAAAGAGGCGGCAGCGAAGCTCAAGCCATTTCTGAATCCAGCAGGCAAGGCGATCGCCTTCGCTCCCGCGGACTTTCCCTATGACATGGGGAAACTGATACAGACAATGAAAGTCGGGGAAGTGTCGGGCTCTTTGGCCACCCGAAACGGATTCTTTGTTGTGCGTGTCGATGAAGTTGTACCGGGCAAAAGACCCGCCATCAAGGAAATCAAGGAGCAATTGCGCTCTGCCCTGGTCAATCAACGTGTTGGCGAGAAGCTGCAGCAGCTACGCAAAGGCGCCAAGATTGAACTCAAATCTTAGTTTTTTCAAATCACAGGTTAACCAAGAAGAGGAATATTGAAATGAAACGTAGCAACTTTAAGAGCAAGCAAGCGGGCTTCATGAACGCCCTGATCATGTTCGGCATCGCGTTGATCGTAGCGATGATGGGGGCATGGGCAGTTGCCAATCGCAGCTCCAACACCAACTCCAGTACGGAACAGAACAAGATGAGCGCGTCGGTTATCTTGAAGGAGGCATCCGATTTTAGAGATGGATTTGCGCGTGCGCTGTCTGATGGGATCAGTCCGTCAACAATCACTTTCGATATGACAGCGGGCACTGGCTTGCTCCAGCCGTCCAAGGGCTATGCATCGCCACAGACAGCCCCGATCCGTGCGATGGACGCTGCGGGCACCGCGGCAAACTTTGTCTGGAACTACACCAAATTGGTGAAGATCAAAGATATTGGAGCGGACACCAGTAATGACTACATGGTGACGCTTGGTGATCTTTCGCTTGAAGTATGCCAACGCCTGAACAACATGCTTTACAACACTGATATGGCTACAGTCCCTGTGACGGGCGTCGGCACTTTGGCAGATTACACGACCACCCCAGCGGCGGTTGATCTAACAACAAGTGTGGCTGGCCGTGATGGAAAGACAGACCTATGCGTTAAAACCAGCGATGGCAAGTATGTGTATTACAAAGTGATGGTGGAAAACTAATCATTCCGCGACGGCGGCTTTTGCCGCCTGTTCTCTCTGGCATCTTCTCACCAGAGCACCAGCGAACACACCATGCACTCGGTATCTCACCAAAAAGGCTTTATCAATGCTCTGATCATGTTTGGGATCGCGTTGGCGGTTGCCATCATGGCGGCGTGGGCTATCGCCAATCGCAGCTCGAGTTCCAGTTCTAACCAGGAGCAGGTAAAAATGAGTGCGTCCATGATTCTCAAAGAGTCGTCGGACATTCGAGATGGCTTTGCCCGCGCATTCTCAGATGGCATCAGTCCATCGGCGCTCACGTTTGACATGGCGGCAAATACCGGATTGTTTCAGCCAAGCAGAGGGTACGCGGTGCAGCAGACGGCACCGATCCGTGCCATGGATCCCACGGGGACTCCGGCAAACTTTGTTTGGACCTACAACAAGTTGGTGAAAATAAATGGCATTGGCATCGATGCCATTGATGATTCAGTGATCTCGATCGGGGACCTGACAGGTGATGTTTGCAGAAGCATCAACAACATGCTCTACAACACCGACGTTTCTGCGACGCCCATGAATGGGGTCGGTTCTTTGGCCGATTTCGCCGGGGCCGGTGCGATCGACATGAGTTCGAATTTACCGGGGCGAGACGGCAAAACCGATCTGTGCGTCACGACCAGCGATGGAAAGTACGTGTACTTCAAAGTGGTGGTGGAAAAATGATGCCACGCAGACGCCTCACTTCAGCGCTTGATGGAAAGCAAAAGGGCTTCATGCTGGCTTATGTCATGCTGATGATTGCTGTAGTCTCAATAGCCATGAGCGGCATTGCCTTCATGAACAAGGGCATGGCTTCAAAGTCCTATATGGACGATGCCAAAAACGTCATCCAGAGCCAGGTGGGCACCATTCGCGGACAGATACTACTGTGTGGGCTGCTCTATCCATCGGGCAACAACGCGACAACGTTCAATATCAAATACCCAGGTGGGTCAGCAGTCAACGTCTCCGCCCTGACTTGCCCAGGAAGCCCGGCGGCCAACAAAAGCCTGTGGACGGGTGGTAACGGCACCTTTCTGTCGCCCGTTCCATCGGGTTTTACTGGATGGGTCTACACCAATGACGCCGCGGGTATCAAGGTCGTTCTTACATCAAATGGTGGCGTTTTGGAAAACAATGTCTTGACCAGTGTGGCTGCGAAGTTCACTTCGGTCGAGGCAAACATTGTTGGCAATGTCATGACGATCTGGATTGTTAAGTCCTAGTTCCGAAGAAGGGAAAGACATGTCGCTCAAGAAAACAGCCCTCGCCCTATGCGTCGCGTCGGCGGCCGCCCTGGTGGGGTCTCCGACCCTGGCCGTTACTGCATCGCAACAGTTGGTTTTGTCGTCCGCGTTGTCCACTCTTGAGCGCGCAACCATCAGCACCTCGCTCGCGTACCAGGCGTTATATGTTCTCGCGGCCGAGTCATCGGACTTCGATGGTGATGCCGCGGTCGAGGCGCCCGCCATGACCAATGTGGGGGGTGCGGGCGTGCCAGCGAGCGGTGGCAACATTCCTTTGACCTCAGCGGCGCCCAAAAGCGACGGCTACGAGCAACCATTTGGGTATTGCTCATGGGACAATGGGTCGGTGACCGGATCGGGCAACAGGATAGCGGGGACCAATAACCCGGCCAAGCCGACGCTGGCAATCATCGCCAAAGGCCCCAATGGGGTATTTGATACAAGCTGCGCCAACATTTATGCGGGTCTGCCGGCGCAGGGCGACGATATCGTCGTCGCCTATTCCGGTTTGCAATTGCAGGCCGGGGTCAATTCAAACCTGTACGTGGGAGACGCGGTAGCCAACCTCGCCGGATTACTAGCGCTTGACCCCCTGAGTTTGCATGACGGGCAAATCCGGCTAACCAAAGACTCAAATGCGATTTACCGCTGGAACAGCGGAACAGCAGCTTGGCAGACCGTGGGAGTTGGTGCGCTCGCTGCATCGCGCCTTCTTGTCTCAGATGTCAACGGACTGGTAGCGGCATCAGCAATCACACATAGCGCGGGAAGCTTCTCGGGCATTGTCAACCTGGCCGCCACTGGCACTATCAGCACCACGGGCGCAGTTACGGCGCCGTGGTTCAACGGCGCGCTTAACGGCAATGCGGCCACTGCAACAGCGCTGCAGACCGCGCGGAGCATCTCCATGACGGGCGATGGCAGCTGGTCGACGAATTTTGATGGCTCTGGAAACGCTACTGGAGTCATGACGCTGGCCAACTCGGGTGTGGTGCCGGGCACTTATGGAACTGCCACAAGTGTTGCCGCCTTCATTGTTGACTCGAAAGGAAGGGTGACGTCGGCGTCCAGTGTGCCGATTAACGTGGTTGCCGCTCTTGGCTACACGCCTACACGATCGAACGGGGACGGCTACAGCGTGGCAACCCAGGACACACGGGCCACGAATTTCGAGCCGCAAGCTCGAAATAGCGGCACCTATTTTGATTTCAGGGGCAACGCAATAGACGGGCTGGCGAACGGCGGTACCTACCACGGCGTGATGACCTTTCGGCCCTACGGCTCCACAACAGATTTTTCGGGTGGTGTTGCGCACCAGATGGCTTTTACCGAGACAGGAGAGATTTTCCGGCGCAACAGCACGGGAGCTGCCTCCTGGTCGGGCTGGTCTAGGATTCTGGATTCGACGAATTCACCGAACGCCTACAACATGAACCAGGGTGTGCGCACCACTGACTCGCCGACGTTTGCAGGGTTAACTACTCCCGTCTTGAATTTTAATCGGACCTCTTCCGCCGCAAGTGGCATCTCTTGGTATAGCTCTGGGTATAACACCTGGGTTGAGTACATGGGACCTGCCGGGGCAACGGGACAGGGACCACTCGGAAATATTACGGCTCCCACCGGTTCATTGGTGACCACCTGGGGTCTTCGCAGCTTTATTGAGAATAATGCGGGGTATGGTTGGACTTGGGAGTCTGCCTCTGGTTCCGGGCAGCCAGTTATCGTGGCAGAACTGAGTTCGAATACAGGCAACTTTAGAACGATGGGGTCGGTTACCGCAGCTTCTTTCAATAGTCATCCAACGTACGGTGGAACCGGCACCCTGCTGGATACGTTGAATCAGCCCTATGCGGCCAACATGAACCAATATGTTAGAACGACAGACGCGCCGACCTTTGCCGACGTATATACCAACGGTTGGTTCCGCCTTAATGCCGGTAACAATGGCATCTATAACCAAGCGACGGCGACGCATTGGTACTCGGAAACAAATGGCAGCTACACCATTGCAGGTAATGGCACAAATAACGCCCAGATCGTCTTTAGAGATTCCCATATGGGAACAAGGCGAGGTTACGTCTATTCTGACGCTGGAGGCTTCGGGTTGCTTAACGATGGCGGTAACTGGGCCGTTCGCACCAATGCGGGGGGCGGTAATGCTGGTGGTTCGCTCTATGGCACTTGGGATTCAACAAACCTGACAGCCAACGGCAACCAGGTGTTACACGCAGCAAATTTCAGTTCCTACGCCATTGCGCGTGGCGGCGACACGGTAGATGGGGCCATCTATTTCCGATCCAATAAAGGCGCCAACTCCTATTTGCAGAATAATTCCAGTTACGGGCTAGAGGTGTATTCATCAGATGGTGGCGCCGCCGCCATGTCCTTCCATCGCGGGGGCTACTACGCAGTCAATATGGGGCTAGACCCGGATAATGTGCTGCGCATCGGGGGATGGAGCGCTGCTGCCAGTCGCTGGCAACTTGACATGTCTGGCAACCAAACGCTCGCCGGATCAAGCTACGCCTATGCTTATTACGGCACGTCCAATGTGGCTGGTACGGGTTCTGCCAGCTACCATCCTGCCGGAATTTACAGCACCGGAACCAATTGGCTCTATGGAACGGTTGAGTTGAATGGCAACAACATCAACAATGTAAATACCATTAACGCGGCAACAGTTAACGCCACTCGATTTGCAACTAATCAAGGCTCACAAAATCCAGATAGCTCACATCCTGGTTATGGCATTCGACCTTTCTATTCATGGAATCTCGGCCAAGCAAACAATGCAGGCGCAGGCTACTCTAACGGCATCACGATTGGATCCAATCCTGGAGATCAATCGTACGGATTTCAGATTGTCCAAAACATGTGGGACGACAACCTGTATTTCCGCCGTTACAACGCTGGTTGGCAAGGCTGGCGCCGGGCGCTGAACAACGTCGAGGACCCATACCCCGCCAATATGAATCAGTACCTTCGCACCACTGATGCGGCCACTTTTGCAGCACTGACCGTTAACGGCGTTGTCTCAGCCGCAGTAGTACAGGTGAATCAAATTGTCTCATCAGGTGCCGGTTGTGGCACTCTTGGACAGATCGCACGGGATGGCAATGGAGTGCTATATGCATGCCAGAACTAATCAATGGTTGTCTATCAATTGCGTGAAAGTTAAGTAACCATGGAGGATCTAACCAGGAGACGTCTTTTAGAGTTGATGGTCGGTGTTGGCTGTGTCACGCCGATGGAGACCATGGCTGCGACATGGAAGCAGGTTAGCGCCAACGCGGGGGGTGGTCAAACATGGAAGCCTATTCCCTACACGGGGCCTGCAGGCACAAACTGGAAGAAGCTAGGGGCTGCCGGCGCGGTGACCATCAATTTGGTCATTTCGGCCAATGTCTATGCGTACAACATCAAAAATGAAGCGCTGGCGACAGGTTGGAATGGCACCACGCCAGCAATTTGCACGGTGACAATAAATTCAGGCGTTGTTGTTGGATCGGTTTCGTATCTAACACATTCGTTTGATACCGGACCCGGGTGGCCACTCGGGTCAACGATCTCCATTGTCAATGGTGGGTACATTGCGGGAAAGGGTGGGGATGGCGGAACCGGAGGAGATTCTGCAATGAATACTGGACTAAGCGGAGGGTCTCCTGGTGGGCCGGCTATGAACCTTCAATGGCCAGTGACCATAACTAATGCTGCTGGCTACATCTATTCTGGCGGCGGCGGTGGGGGTGGGGGTATGGGCAGCCCTGACATTGGCAGCGGAGGCCACGGCGGAGCTGGCGGTTGCGGTGGTGCCGGTTTCGGATACGGCGCTGGGGGTTGGTATGGATACGATGATTGGTTGGGAGGTTTGACTCGGCGAGGAGGTCAAGTCGCTGGTGGCGGTCTACTTAATGGGGGGGGAGGAGCAGGGTTGGGTGTCACCGGTAATTGGAATGGAGGCGGCGGCGGCGGTGCATCTGGTGGCCCTGCTGACTCATGGCCAGGCGGTCATGGGCTTGCCATTACAACCAACGGCCACGCCATTACATGGGCTTCCGGAAACACCCGAGTCTACGGCGGGGTTGTTTAAATACTTTAAGCAGAAGAACATGCCTGATTACACAATTGTTTCGTTTGAAAATAGCATTATCACGTTAGCTTTTGACGGGCGAAGAGTTAACTTTCCGCTACCCATTGTTGATGGGAAATATCCGGAGGGTGAGGCATTAAATACCTTACTCACCGCCTATGTCCGTAACGCGCGTGCTGCGCCGCCGGCACCAGTTGCTTCCAATGCTGCTGAAATTCAGCGATTGGTTGCTCGGCCAGCAGATTTTGAATTGCGTCGCGCTGTAATGGTAGCGAGGAATCGTCTGTTGTTGGCAACCGACTGGACTCAAATGAATGATTCCCCGTTGTCTGCAGATTTGAAGTTGCGTTGGAAGATCTGCAGACAAGCATGGCGCGATATTTCTCGGCAATCAGGTTTCCCTTCCAATGTTGTTTGGCCGGTACCACCCGACCAAGTAAAAGGTCCGGCCGGAGGGATGCTTACCGCGGCGCGGGGCGCCCCTACTCATTTATTGAGTGTGCAGAGCGTGCCAACTCACATCACAGTTGGGCGTTAGCATGTATCTGTTCCTCGCCGTCCCCAACTTCTGCGGCAGCACGTTGCTCCACAGCCTGCTGGAAACCTGCCCATCAGTAGTGCCGTTGACCGATCCACGCCCTGAAGAACGTCGCATGAAGGGAATGGTCGAGGGAAACTGTTGCGCTGGAGCCGGCTACAGGAATCTAAATGGCCCGCATTCAATTGAAGCCAATATGGAACACGTTTACGCTAATCCTGCCAACTACGACTGGCCTGGTATTCGTAAAACATGGGACGAAAACTGGGCCAAGACCAACCCTGATGCTCCTATTCGGATGCAGAAAACTCCTGCAGATGTTTTTAGAGTTGAAATGATAGAACCTCATTTCCAAAATCTCAAGTGGATCATCTCTGTAAGAAACCCCTACGCCTATGTGGAACATATCATGCGAAAGGCAACGTTTCACATGGATCCCCTTCGGCAACTTGATCAAATTTGCTATCACGTGCTCCGGACAATGGTGGTCCAAATCAAAAACAGATTGCATCTTGGAGATCGTGCCTACACCATGACCTACGAGGACTTCATCGCCAGACCCGAATACCACAGCGCGAAGTTGGGTGAGTTTCTTCCAGGGTTGGAAGCAATCAACTTTGACGCTGAATTGATGGTCAAGGGTGAGAGGGTTGAGTCGATACGCGATAGAAGTGAAATGCACATTCAAGAATTGATTGCTGACATCCCAGATATTGTTGAGCGGATCAATGAGCATTTTCGTCCTGTTGAATGCGTCCTCAAAACCTGGGGCTATGAATTGAGAAAAGCATGATCAAAGTATTAATCATGGGCCTGCCTGGTGCAGGAAAGACGACACTCTCAATCGAGCTGATCGGCCTACTGAAAATGAACAGGCTCTCTGTTGGGTATCTCTGCGCTGACAACGTGCGGGCTGAGGCCAATGACTGGGACTTCACAACGGAAGGCCGACGCCGTCAAGCCCGGCGAATGCAAATTAAGGTCAACGAATTGCAGGGTGATGTGGTGATTGTTGACGCCTTGGCAGCGCTCCCCGAATCAAGAGCTGCGATTGGCGCGGACGTCCTGGTCTGGATGGACACAACCAAAACTGGCAGGTACGCCGACACCCTGGCAGGCTTCATCCCGCCCGCGAACTGTGACTTCGTTGTCTCTGAGCTGAACTCGAAAAAATGGGGTGCGATTCTCGCCACTCATCTTCTGAACCAGATCGAACGCCTAACTTTTATGCAGCAGCTCCACGAACTGGCCGCCAGGGGCTCACTCTTCAAATGGCTACCCCACAAAGCCTCCCTCGACAAAAAGGCTGCGGGTCAACGAGCGCATATTCATCAAGTTAGAACTGATTCTGGCCAACACCAACACCAATAAATCCGCATCAGTAAGAATCTGGCAACATCGGCGATTCGTCGAATATTTCCTGCCCGGGCGGCATCGGCGAAGTCGAGGTCTTTGGCCAAACGAGCATGAGCCCCGACTGTGGCCACTGTGGATCGTAGCTGGGACTTGCCTATGCGGAAAGTTGCGAGGCTGTGGTTTTTGAACCTGAATACGAGGCAATGAAGCTCGCCACCTGGTGCGCCGGCAGCGGTTTGCTGTACAGGTAGCCCTGGAATTGACTGCAGCCGATGGCCAGAAGGATGTCGGCCTGCGCCTGCGTCTCCACACCCTCGACCGTGATGCCTTTGCCCAGCCTGCGCCCGAGCTGCACGATCGCCTCGATGATGGCGGCGTTGGTCTTGTCGTTTTCGATGTTGGTGACGAATGTCCGTTCGATTTTGAGCCGGTCGATGGGCATTTTCAGGTGCATCAGCGAGGCGTAGCCGGTGCCGAAGTCGTCAAAGGCAATCTCCGCGCCCATGTCATGGACGATTTGCAGGCCACTCAGAACCAGTTCAGCCGATGGACCCAGGAACATGCCTTCGGTGACCTCAACGCAGATCTGCGCGGGGTCGACCCCGTAGTGCATCAGCCGGTCGGCCAGCCAGATCGGGAAGCCCCCGAGGACAAAGTCGGCCGTGGTCACGTTGATGGCTATTTTGTGAAAGTCAACTCGCTCGCGCGACCACAGCGCGGCTTGCTTGATGGCCATGTCAGTGACGAACTTACCGATGCGCGCAGTGAGCGCGCGGTTTTCGAACACTTCCTGAAACTCACCGGGCGAGATGATCCCGTTTTTGGGATGATTCCAGCGCAACAGGGCTTCAAACGACACGACTGCCCGGGTCACCGGGTTGACGACTGGCTGGTAGTACAGCATCAGACGGTCCACACTGATGGCCTGCTCAATGGCACGCAGGACGGTTGCTCTGCGGTCGACCCGGTGTTTGTGTTCGGATTCAAACAGGACGCACTGCCCCCCGCCGTTGGACTTCGCGCGATGCAGGGCGATATTGGCGTTCTTGATGAGGTCGGCGCTTGCACTGGCGTGCGCAGGAAAGAGGCTGGCGCCGAGACTGAGGGTGCACCGGCCCTGCTCGGCATTGTCGGTGGGGGCCTCCAGGGTGCAGCGCAGCGTCTCAATGAGCCGGTGGATATCCTTGACCGTACCCAGGTCCAGCAGGATGACAGCAAACTCATCGCCGCTGAGGCGGCTGATGAAGTCCGTCTGGCGCACGGAACACGAAAGCCGCCTGGCCATGATCTTGAGCAGTTCATCGCCGGCGAGAAAGCTCATGGAGTCGTTGACGACTTTGAGGTTGTCGATGTCGATCATGACAAGGGCGAACGGTTCACCGCTGGCTTTACCGCTTTCAACGCACCGATCGAGCGTGGTCTCAAATCTGGACCGGTTGGGTAGGCCGGTCAACGAATCGAGGTTGGAGAGTTTCCAGAGCTGCGCCTGATCAGAAAACCGCGTTGAAATGTCGCGCCCCACGCCCTGGTAGCCCATGAACTGGCCGCGTTCGTCGTAGGTGGGCTCACCCGAGAGGCTAAACCACACCGGCAGGCCCGTGTTCTGGTCGCTGGTGACCAGAAACTCGAAGTCACGAAAGGGCTGCTGCGACTGCAGGGTTGCGCGGTGCTTATGCCATAAGGCTTCGTCCTGGGCGCACTGGGCGTCCCAGCTGGTCTGGCCAAGAAAGGCGGCCGGGTCCTTGCCGGTCTTTTTGAAGCCATCGGAGAGTAGGGTAAAGCGAAATTGGGTGTCTTGCTCCCAGTACCAGTCGCCGGACATCAGCAGCAGGGACTTAAGCCGTTGGCGGCTTTGATTGAGTTGTTGCTCGGCTTGTTTTTTATTGGTGACGTCGTTACAAATGGCCACGAAGCGGGTGATTTTCCCGTGGGTGTCGGTGAAGGGCAGGATGGTGGTGTCGACCCAGTAGAGGGAGCCATCCTTGGCGCGGTTGCATATCTCTCCCGTCCATCTTTTCCCGCTCAGCACCGTGTCCCACATATCGCGGTAGAACGATTCCGAGCTAGTGCCCGAGCTCACGATGTTATGTCGTCTGCCGGTGAGGTCGTCTTTATCGAAGCCGCTAAGTTCGCAGAACCGGTCGGTGGCAAAGAGAATCACGCCGTCGCAGTCTGTGACGGACAAGACCAGGCAGGCATTGACGGCCGTAAGCAGGGCGGGCAGGTAGGAGGCGACCGAGTTAAGGGGCTCCCCGATGACCAAATCCAAGATTTCCTGATCTTCATAGATCGCGTTGAGAAACGCGTTCATCGCGGAGTTCCCTGTGAAGGCGACACCTGGGCGCCGGGCGCAGAGACGTTGTGCAGGAAGGAGTCGCTTATGGGTTGGTCCATGGAAGTGTCCAGCTTTATAGCTCTTGTTGTTGGGGGGGAATCGGGATCGAAAGGGTCGACAGATGGGCTAGGAGAGCAGCATCTCCTTGGGCTGCGGGGTGGCCAAAAGCGTGTCAACGCGCACTTGCAACACCAGGGCGAGTACACGGGCGTCGTGGGCGGCGTCCAGCGGGTCGCGTAGCAGGGCGGACTTCAGGGCCGAGCGCAACCAGAAGCTCGAACTCGGGTCGTCCAGCAAAGCTGTGATGTCTGGGAGGTCAGGGGGTATGGCCAGCATTCATGACAGGTTAGCAAAATGAAAATTCATTTTCCGCATAAAACCCCCTGAAAACGCGCAGATGTGACGTATTTCCAACTTGGAATCCAAGCGCCAAACCAATATTCAAGCCCCTCCACATGAAATGTAATCTACATGCAGACCTTGTCCAGCCCCGGAACCCTCCTGTTGATTCGCTGTTCCCTTGCCCCCCTTGTCCCACTCATCTCACTGATCTCACTACACCATAGGGCGCGCAAATTGCCCCCGCCCCGTGAGTCTGAAAGAGATGCCAACCAATAGGGGGGAGAAGTGACAGGAGCGCTGGCTTACCGCGACATAGGGAGGGTAGGGAAGGCAGTGAACAAGGGCCGGGCAGGGCAGGCAAAGCGGGAAGAACCCACGAAAAGGGATTGCGAAGGGCCTGCATGTAGATTACATTTAAATCAGAGGATGCGGAAAATGAAGCGGGGATATTCAAAACTTGCCAAATGAGCGGTATCCGTTATGCTGAATTGATCACCCTTAAAAACCATTGCACCACCCATGTCACAACTCACTTTCATCTTCGCCGCCATGAACGCGGGCAAGTCCACGCTCTTGCTGCAAGCGGCCCACAACTACGTCGAACGCGGCATGGCCGTCGAGCTCTACACCGCCGCCCTGGACACGCGCGCCGGCTTGGGCGTCATCCGTTCGCGCCTGGGCATCGAGCGCGGCGCCAGCACCTTCAACGCCGATACCGTGTTCGATCACCGCATCCTTGAGCGCGACACGGCCTGCTTGTTAATTGATGAGAGCCAGTTCCTGCGGCCCGTGCAGGTCCGCCAGTTGCACCGCCTGGCCCACACCAGCCAAGTGCCCATCCGTTGCTACGGCCTTCGCAGCGACTTTTTAGGGCACCCCTTTGCCGGCAGCGCGGCCCTGCTGACACTCGCCGATGAATTCGAGGAAGTGCGCGCGGTCTGCGGCTGCGGAAAAAAAGCCACCATGAACGCCCGGCTTGACGCCACCGGCGCGCGGGTCAGCGCGGGCGAACAAACCCTCATCGGCGGAAATGAACGCTATATCGCAATGTGCCCGCGCTGCTTCTACCTGGACAGCGCCGGCGAGCAAGATGCTCAAAGCACGGCGGCCTGAAGCCACGACCCGCCTGCGCGCACCCCATTTCACAAAATCACAACCTGACGGAGAAACAACCATGACCTCGCTTGATCCCGGCCGCCACATGCCCCCCTATGCGGAGCTCAACGAACAGTATTTCGAGCGCTACGGGCTGCTCGCCGAACGCCTGTGCGATGGCCGCACCGTCTGCAACATTGAAGTGGTGGGCGGTCTAGCGGGCATGCCCGTGGCCCCGGCCTGGGGCGAACCCACCGGTGGGCGCTTCCTGCTCGCACTGAGCATCGTGCTGCGCATGATGGCCCGGCCCGACGAATTGACAGCGCCCATGGCCCCGGCGTTCACCCGGTGCTACAAAGCCCTCACGCCCGCCACCCAGGTACTGGACGACGGCACGCGCGTCACCCCCTGGCTCACGAGGATTGCGCGCCTGTTTGAGAACCAATACCTTGGCACAACCGCGCAGGACCAGAACACCCTGACGATTCCGATCGAAACCATCCAACACGCGCTGACCGTCTACATCCAGGAGTTGTACCCGGACGAGCCGGCACCGATCTGAGCCCTCGGCTGCGATGTGCCCCGCAACGTCCACCCCGAAGGCCTCCGATCTGCCCGATCCGTCCCTGCCGGCGACCTCGGCGCACGCGGCGTTTGAATCCTGGGCCGCCGGTGCTGTCAGCCGTAAACGCATGCACCTGTGCCCGCGCAGCGTCAAACAGTACCGCAGCACCTGGTTCAACTGGGTCGCGTGGCTGCCCCCGCACACCCCGTGGGAGAAAGCCGCGCCCGAACAGGTCAGTGCCTATCTGCACCAACTCAGCGCCAGCGCAACGGCCCGGCAAACGCAGCCAAACAGCAGCCGGCGCCCAGCCAGCACCGTCACGCAGCGGCGCTACTGGCGCATGCTGCGCGATATTTACGCCCACGCAGTGGTCATGGCGTGGTGCGAGGCCAACCCTTGTGCCCAGGCCACCGAAATACCCGCCAGCGAGGCCATGGCCAGCATGATCCTGCCGGCCTGGGCGCTGCGCCAGCTCCAAGACGGCATCCTGCACCAAGCCTCGCGTCAAGCGGTGCGAAAGTGGCAGGACGTCCGCAACGACGCGCTACTGCTACTGCTGCTGCACACCGGCGCCAAGACCGGGGAGTTGGTCAGCCTGCGCGTCGATCAGGCCCTGAAAATCCGCACCGAAAAGCACGGCGAGCAATGGGCCATCCAGATCGACGGGGAAAAGGACTGCCAGCAGCGCCACATCACGCTGGACGAGCCCCGCGCCGGCGCCGCGCTTGCGCAGTGGCTGCGGGTGCGCCAGCACGTCCCGCGCAAATCGCCCTGGCTGTTCTTCGGGGCCAAATCCCACGTCATCGACGGAAAAAGAGAACTCTCGCCTCTGAGCAGCAAGACGATTTTCATTTTGGTGGCCGGGGCTTTGAAGGCGCATTTGCCGCCCAACACGTTCGAGGGCATGCTGTCGCACGCTGGCGCCGAGGCCATCCGCAACTCCGTGCTGGCGCGCTGGCTCGAAGCGGGTCTGGGCCAGGAAGAGGTCATGCGCCGCGCCGGGGTGGCCGAGATCCGCGCGGTGGTCAGGCTCGACCGAAAAGACGTGACTTAATACGGAACCAAAGGAAATCATCGTGCGCCTGGCTATCACACCAACAATTCGCAATGAATGGATGTCTCGTTGCATTACAGACGTTGTACCCGCCTTGGCCGACCTGCCATGGGACACTGCTACGGCCATCGAGGTCGAGCCTCCAGTGGCGGCTGAGATTCGCGCTGATTGCGCTTTCTACATTGACCCAAAGGCAGTCGACGCAACGGCGGGAGAGCGGGCAGCATACCGCGCTTTGCTCCACCAGATCGACGCAGCAACATGCTGCGAGGTAACACCTGAAGGAGCCCGACCATGCCGAAAAGCCTGAGTGAACCGCAACAATCGCTGGTCAGCAAGTTGAAGTCTGGAGCGAAGCTGCACCACGACCAGGCGACTGGATTGTTTCGTCTCCACGATGGCCCGTTGCGGCGCTCCATCCATCCAGCCACCGTGCAATCACTTTTGGCAGCTGGCGTGATTTGCAAAAGCATGGCGGGCGATTGCTCGCTTGCCTGATCCCAAAGGAAAACATGATTGAACGCCACCACAAGATAAGCCACCTTCGTAGAGACCTTTCCCGCACTTCAGATGGCAGATGGCTTGCTCAAGCGCCTGGTGAAATGATTGATGGGTTCCTCTGCAGTCCTGCAGCACTTGCGTCTTGGGTTTACGAGGCAAAGCCTGAATTCCTGGCAAAACCATCGCTTGGCGTGCTTATTCTTGGCTCCATGCTCGACGGGTTCGATGGTGGAGCGTGGTGGACTCTTTTCTCGACCCTTTTGGGCAAGGGGTCGGGCTGGGCCAAATTCACAGTGATGGTTCCCGAAGATGAAGGTCCGATTCAGCGATCCGGCCTGCCTCCTGCGCCTTTGGCGAGGTCTGTGCAAATTATTCGCGGAAATTTGTTTGCTCTTGCAAAAATGGAGCAGAGCGAAATCGATGTTGTCTATTTGCCTTTTGGCAACCCGGATACATGGGTCCCAATCCTTCAGGATGATGCCCGTGGCCTGTGGAGGTTTCTCAACCAGAATGCTTCCATAGTCATGGGGTTGATTGAGTCGAGTGACGCACCTCTTTGTATGGAGGTTGCCAAGATGTACGAGCTGGATGTCCGGAGGATGTCCAATCGTTTTTACGCCCCCACTTCCGAGACAATGGCGCAAACCAAAGAGTTGATTTCTGCCCACGGCAAAAAACCTGCAGATTTTGATTTGGCAGATGACCGCGCCACCAATCTGACGGAAGTGTCTGACGTCATTAAGGACTTGTGCACCACTCTGCCAGGTGTTGAGCCCGAAGATTACCGGCTTTGGGGCATGAGATCGGTGATTAAGTCATCAGTTGATTCGCAAGACTTCTATATCTCCCTCCCGCGAAAACTCGCCGTGCGCGTGTCTACTGGGCGTATCTATCGCATCACAGATGATCTGGCCACAGGCGAGCCGCTTCGGTGCACATTCCCGCCAGGAGGTTTGACTGATTACCCAGGGCCTGAGAGCCATTGGTCAGCCAAAGTCTTTTGGGCTGGTCGGGTCTGGGAGGGTGGACTCGGTAATTTTTACAATGACACTGTTGGCGCAGCATTTGACAAGCTTGGTTTGGGAGAGCTAAAAGTTGCTGAGTTCATCGACATGATCGGCGGGAACGAAGATCATGAGGGTTCGCAACGTTTGAAAAACGCCATGACGGGAGGCCAGAAATATAGCCCCACCCGCGATGAGCGATTCCTGTTTGATATGGTCGATAAGCGCGATGAACAAGCCGTCTTGGCATTGGTACGCGAAAACAGGCAACTGCTGAATTCCTTCAATGAAGATCGCTTGCCTCTGTTGGTAATGCTCGGTCTGCGCAACATGCCAGAGACCATGGCCAAAGTAATTGATCTTGGCGCCAATCCACGCGCTATAGACGGCGGAGAGCGTCCAATTTTAGTGGAGCTGGCCGGTCGTGGTAACCGAGATGTTGTGAAGGCGATCCTAAACGCAGGCGTGTCGCCAAATTGCCAGGACGCCCTTGGCTGGACTCCGCTTTTATATTCAATGAAATCCCGACGTTGGGAGATTGTTCAGCTTCTATTGGACTGTGGTGCGGATACGCAGCTCGAAAATAGTTTTGGAGTAAGCCCGAAAGGTATCGCTCTGGATCAAAAGACCAAAATGGATGATCTCGCTGAAATGGCGATGGACCTCATGGGCAAGCTCATGGACCCTAAAACTATTGCTGCTTTGAAGGCTGCTGGGATGGAGCTCAAGTCAAGCGACATACCTCAACCCATTCGGGATCAGATACTTGCGTCTTAAAGGAGATCATCTAGTGAACCAAACCGTGTTTTCCCCATACGCCCCGGTACGACTTCGAAATGAAGTCTGGTGGACGTTTGCTATCCAGTCGGCTCAGAATGGATTGGTCGCCCCGAATGGACAAATTGCAAGAAACCTGCCCGACATCATCATGCGCGAATTGATCGCTCCCATGATGGCCGCAGCGCAACGGAATGCGAATGACGATGGTAATGATGCCTACATGGGCCAGCTTTACGCCAAGTTGCTCCAACAGCGCCATTGGGTGCCAATGGTGGGGCAATACCACCTAAGTGGGAAGCAGATATTCGATCTGGACGACAACATTGTCTCGATGCTTCGCAATACGGACGTGGCCGACTGCACTCTTAACGAATGGCACCCGCCCTATGACGCGTTTTTTGTGCGCTTCGGTAAACAGGAGGACATGAATCTCCAGTTCGACGATGGTCACGAGTATCTGGACGGCGCATTTGTGGCGGTGACACCGTGGACACCGGAAGGCCCAGAGCGCCGGTTGAAAATCGGTCTGACAACGGTCAAGGATGATGGCTCCGGGGTAATGATGCCTGGATACTTTATCGACTTTACGCCGGGTGAGCAACGCCTGTCCCCCCATGCAGCTGTAGATGCATTCATTGCTCGCAAGTTTGCTGACCTCGATTCTGACGAAGACAAAAGTGAAAGCAACAAGGCCCTGATTGAGATTCGAAAGGGTGAGTTGAAAGAAGGCGCGGATTTGCTTCGGAAGGCTACGGAGCTGGTCGTTAACTGTCTTTTCTATATCGAATCCATGGGAGCGAACAAGGAGTTGTCGCCTGGTCGGGATGTCCCGGTTGAACTCCTTGTGAAATGGCAACAATCACCTCAATTGCGCCGGTACAAGGTCGCCCAAAAAATCGGCAGCGAAGGCTACGCGATGGTTCGCATGATGGGAGACGAAGTTCAGCCAGGAATCGGATCGACAGGTGGCAACCGAGCAGATGTCAGCACCCACTGGCGAAGAGGGCACTGGCGTCGCCAAGCCCATGGCCCGCAAAAATCCCTCATGAAGCGAGTCTGGATAAGGCCAGTGATGGTGAACCCATCGAAACCTCACGAAGAGTTGCCAGGGCACGTCTATGCTGTGGGTGGCGATGGTAAAAACGTTCATTGAACCATAGGAAATTATTATGAATTCCACGGTGAGAATCATCAGCGGCCTTATGCTCCTTACGGGCTTGGGGTTTTGCGGGCTTTGGCTTCTTGCGAGTGTTCTAGGTAAAGTGACGCCTGGGTATGCATGGGATGCTGTTGTGATGGTTGGGGTACCTATTGGCGCCGTTGGTGCTATCGGGTCGGTCTTGACTGGCCAATTGCATGACCGTCTCCAACGCCTGTTCAATACATAGGAAACCAAAATGCCCACTAAGCGCGTTCACCTTGCGACCGAAAGAGGTGGGTGCTCGCGTTGCCGGTACACGTCGAGGCCCGCATTCGGGCTTTGTTTTTGCCACTTGATCAGTTCAAGGCTACACCAGTAGAAAATCGCTGCAAAGAGTGCGCAACGCGAATTACTGAACCGAAATCCTGAGGGAAGACTCATGACATTGCGTGCCGTACCACCCACAACCAGTCGGCTGATTGTCAAACGTGGCGGTAGCGCCATCACAAGCAAAATCCCTAAACCGGTGGTGCTGGTCGACACACGAGAGCAGCAGCCGTTCACATTTGAGCGGTTCCCAAATTGGATCGCCAGCGAGCGCCGGACAACCCTGCCCACCGGGGACTACAGCATCCTTGACATGGAGCATCTGGTGGCGCTGGAACGCAAATCACTCCCGGACCTGATTGGCACCTTGATGCACAACCGTCAGCGTTTTTTTCGGGAATGTGAGCGTTTGACCACATTCCGCTGGCGCGCGTTGCTGGTCGAAGCGTCCTACCACGACGTCAAGTCGCCCTATGTCAATTGCGAATACACATCAGCCGCCCCGAACGGGGTCAGCGGCACGCTCGATGCCCTGGAAGTTAAATTTGGCATACCCGTCATCTACGCATCAAAACACCGCGCATTGGCGGAGGAAAAAACAGCTTCCTGGCTCAGCAAGCTGTACACGTACTGGTGGCTTGAAGAAAATGGCATGGGGCGCGTTCTGCAGGAAGGCGATTTATAGGCCAACGCCAGCACGCGACGCCAGCGGGCTCAGAATGGACGCATCAATGGGCGTGCCCGCTGTCATTGTCGACCACCACTTGGGACATGGCGGCCGACAACTCATTGACCGTTGCCTCGGCCCGGGATGCTTTGACCGAACGCGGAGGCCCAAGAGGCGTGCCAGCCGACGCCCCCGCGACACAGCCCGCTAGGGGCAATTCCATTTCATGCAAAAAGTTGTTGCACAAAATGAATTTTCGATATACATTTTGCTCATTGGCTTTATTTAAGCCTGCGTCGACCCTCAATTCATTGGGCAGAGTCGGCATGTCATTAGTCATCGATGGTCGTCGGGCAATGTCCTGACCTGGAAATTCCGGCTTTGCCGGGCAGCCTGCCGCACCATTCGAGACACTTCCAAAATCTGATCAGAGTCTGTCATGTCGCCATGGTGCGCGTCCGGGTATATCCCAGCGACCACACCATCACGAGATTACAGACTCCTCGTTCGCAAGAACGTTTTCAGCGTCAAGCTGGAATTTCAAGAAAAGCGATTAATTACCGCTTTTATTGTCAAGGAATCAGGCCCGTGGGCTCACCCCCACAGGCCTGGTCAGCATGTGGGTTCCTTTTCGACCAGGCAAAGGAAATCATCATGCAAACTTCTCCTAACACTCTCTCTCAAGCACCTTCTCAAGCTCACGCTTCAACACAAGTCAGCTGCACGCAAGTTCAGCACCTTGTGAAGATGGCCATCACACGGCCAGAAGCTGCGATTCGTCAAATCTTGGCGGACGAAGCCATCGAACAGGACCTGCGCGCACTGCGTGCTTACCCTGCTGCTTTGGTTGCGCTCTGGAGGGCCGACAACGCCCCGAAAATGATGCGTCAGACAATCGAGGAAGAATTGGAGTCCATTGGGATTCAGTTTTTGTCCTAAGAAAAAGCGACGGAACAACGCTTGCGCACTGAGGCATATCAACCTCAAGCTATTCAATTAGCAATGCCAAAAGTCACCAATCTATGGTGATGGTTCCATGTGTCGGGTGAGTAGCTCAGTTGGTAGAGCGGCTGGTTGATACCCAGTGCGTCGGCGGTTCGATTCCGTCTTCACCCAACCTAAAACAAGCGCATCGAAAGATGTGCTTGTTTCAAATTCTGTCGGGAAGTGATACACTTTTCGAAAATAAGACAGTAGACAATCTCATGAGGGATTGACGGTATCAGCGCCTAGCCCAGTGGGTGTTTGTCGAATAAATTGGGAACGAAGGCCGCTAGGAGAAATCTTGGCGGCTTTTCCTTTTGTGGCCAGCGAGACGCCACCCCAGCCCGCCACTCGCTCATCCCACCCCTCCATTCCCGTGTATTTTCAGACTCTGGCTTTGACTTCAAGCCTTCAAACCCCGACCCAGTGAGATTTTCAATGGACACTCTGGTGCCCATCGCAAACATCACTTTTCTCGCACTTTCGTGCACCGCCCAAACGCATTCATTTGGGCATTTCAAACCGCCTGCACTTCACCCTGCAGCGCACCACTTCCAAACCTACGGGCCCAGACCCGATGGGGCCGGGCTCCTTCTATCAATGGAGTTCTTATGGACAAAACTTATCCCGACCCTCGCGCCTGGATTCAAGCGCATATCGCCAACCATTTGGGAAGCAATATCCGCCAATACACCTGGCGCACCTGGCTTGGACAGCCAAAAGTTAACTCACTCGGAGGACTGAGCTTTCTGCAAGCAGCAGAGGGCAAGGTTGTCGAGATGGATGATGACCTCATCCTCGTAAAAACATCTGCCAAAGAGTTCTGCATCGTGGCAAAAGACCTACTCAACGCCCCGGTCGAAGTTGAGGCCAAGGTCAAGCTCACGTTTTACGATCTGCGCGATTTTGACGGTCTCAAAAGCGACGGCTCGGACGATCCGTCCACCGGTGGCTGCAAATCCTTCATGCTCACCGGCGCCAAAACACTTCTCCCTGCCATCTGGGAAGAACGAGGCGAATGGTCAAACCGGGCCAAAGCGGTCACCGCCTCCTGGACCACGATTCAAAACCCCTACCTGCGCGACCTCATCAAGCAGCTGGAAGGCACTTACGCCGACTCTTGCCGTGGCCGCAACCTGGTCAATGTGCTGGTCGACGCCAACGGCACCACGCCGATCTTCATCGACCCTTCGGAAGCTAAAAGCTGCAGCGAAGACAAGGAAAAGTGGCCAGCCATCATCACCACGGTGAATTCAGCCAAGTTTCGCGGTCGTGTGGCCATCCGCTACGACCGCGGCGCCGACACCTACGAGATCGAACTGACCCCAAATTTGGGTGAAGCCCGGCTCTTTGGCATGGTGCACTTCGATGACCTCCAGCCCATTCTTGTTGGGCAGATTGAGGACGACTCCTGGCAGAGCGTCAACGTCGAAATCCTCAAAGCAGCCCCGAAGAAGAAACGGGTGCTCGAAGCCGCCTGATCCCAGACCGGCCTGATTCGCCTTCCCGCAGCACATCGGTGCTTGCGGGAAGCGCGATCTTCTTCATTCCCCTACCAGACGTTTTCCCCAAGCCCCTTGCACCCCATTCGGCTTGGGGAAAACGGCCTCGTGCCCTTCACCACATGCCTATCGCATGTGATTTCAACATACCGCTGCATTTCTGCAGCAGAAAGGACATCATGGAACTCAAAGCCATGTGTTATCCCAACGGCGGCCCAAGCAAGGGGTTTGCTGTGCCGGTCACCGGTAAAAATGTGCCCATTCTTCGCCAGGTTGCCATTCGCATGAAAGGCCTGGACGATGGACGAAAGAGCCTCAACGCGCAAACGCTGCTGGCCGAGGATCTGGCGACCGATCGCCTGCAGGTCTTCCCAGGTCAGGACAGACTGTTCGAGGTTGGTTTTGATTTTCAGAAAGTCGCATTCGACTGCTCCAACGGCCGCGAGCCGCACGTGTTGTTCATTGATAGCCGGCGGGACCGCTCGATGCGCCTGATGGTCAGCACCCCTGAAATTCAGTCCCTCATCGGCATGGAATCTCAGGCTTGTTCCTTCTGCAAGGAACCCATGGCCGAGTCCGACATCCTCAAAGGTGACGGAATTTGCGCGCCTTGCGTTGTGGAGAGAACATGATGGATGCCGACGCGCTCAACGCCCGCATGTTCCTGGAGACTGACAAGGCTGCTCACCAGATCATTGCCATTGCCGATATCGGCAAGAACGAAAAGCACCACGACAAAGTGACGCAGGCTGCAGGCAAAGCTATTCGGCTGCTGCTGGCGATCCTGGCGAGCATTTCGCCCGACAAGGGTTCGTTTGCCGGTATCAGCGATTTTTCGAAGGCCAGCCTGGTCTACTTCCGCGGCGTGATGCCGGGCAAAGTGGACACGGAGATTTGCCGGGTCGTTCAAATCCCTCTATATTTTGAAGAGGTCAAGCAGTACCGGCCCCTCGCGGAAGCCGACCTGGCGGCCCGCCAGCGATTTGCGCACAGGACCGGGTTTTTGTTGCTCGCGCCCGATGAATGTCTGGCCATCGAGTACAAAACGGCGGACGACCACCATTTCGTTAGCGCCTACGACAACAACGACCTCGGTCATGTTCGCAATTTGGCCGGATACTACGCGCGGAACCTCGATTTCCTGGCCCGGCTCGTGAAGGTCAGCGAACTCAACGTGACGCAAACCAAGGAGGCCTTGGCACTGACTCTTGGCAACTACCACTGGTGGTGGCGCCAACTCAGCGAACTGCAACGAGATCGGCTGGTTACATCGATTCGATTTCTTGAAAAGCACACGGCTGAAGCCCGGCCAGAGCGCACAAGCAGTGGGGCCATCATCAATCGTTCATTCATCGAGAACGGCACCACGGAGTCCACGGTGCATCTTCGCCCCCACCAGCAAGGATGGATTCACTACCCGACCCGCCAGGACGCCTGGTACTTCGGGATCTGGATCAATAATGAATTGCACCAAACGCTCAGCTACGCCGAGCAGGATGTCGCCCATGTCATCTGCGAAAACCCGGACCAGTTCTGGGAAGAGCTCAAGGCCATGGCCCTGTTTCACGGCCGCGAGCTGACGCCATCAACCATGGCTTGGGGAGACGATGTTGTGTCGGTGAGTTTTGACTGCTTGACGCTGCTCAAAGACAAGACGGTGACCGTGACTTTTGCGGGCACCGGCACGATCGACAAGGAAAACCCGTCAAGGTCCCAAGCCCCGCTCATAGTGGAGGTGACGGTCGCGGCGCTTACTCGTCTGTCTCAGGGCAACTTGCTCAACGTGCCCAGCACGCTCGAAGCAGGTCGTGAATTCGCGGTGAACATTCTTGATCCCCGCGCCTTCACCGAGAACATTGAAATACAGGTCACCTACAAGGGCGATCTGCAGTTCGAGGTCCTGGCCACGATGGAAGGGCAGGGGGTCACGCACACGGCCATGATTTCGCTCACCCCAGAGTCAGCCTGAGTCTTTTTGCGCGCCGCCTGTCGCTGGGACTTCGGCGCATCTTAAATTTCAAAAAAGGAACCTCCTGCAGCTCACGCTGAAGGCGGGTTCCCTGAGTTCATTCAACGCGTGAACTCAGGGAACCCGTGGTTATCCACGCTCTGCCGACCAATCGGCAATTTCAATGCACTAAACCTTGGAGAATCTTCAACATGAGCAGCACAGCAATTTACCTGTACATCGGCGCCGACCAGACACGCGGGGACGGCACTTGGCCCAATCTCGACAGCCTGGGCGGCCACATCGGCGTCATGGCATGGATCGCAAGCTTTGCGCCAATCGTGGACGCGTTCTACGCCCGAGACAAGCGCGAATATCCCGGTGTCGCGCACTATGAAGTCACCGAAGCAATGGGAACGTGGCTGTATCAAAACAGCGACGCCACACCTGAAGAATTCGAAGTCGAATTGACGCGTTTCGTTAATGGCTGGATTGCGGAATATGAACCGCGGCCTTCAGACAGCCGACTCTCTGCCATGTCAAATGACACCGCAGCCGAGATGTGCGGCGCGACATGACCTCCGCAGTCAACGGATGGTTCTGCATGGGTATCGAGTCCATCAGGACGCCGATGCGTGCTTTAAAGGGCCGCTATCAGACCTTCATCAATCTGACGCTCCCTATTCGCTGGCATTACGCCTGCGATCAGGCGCGGTACGCATTGTGTTGCGAGGAAGAGGTCTGCGATCACTACGGTGTGGCTTTTGCCAAGGCCGGGCAATTTCGCATCTATGTTCGCGGGTTCATGTCCGGCATCACCCGAGGCACCATCCCCGACTACTTTATTGACGGCTGGTTCCGACGGGAACTGGACCTGGCTCCTGACCAAAATTAGCCAAAACCGCTCTAGTTGCCGACCGGCGCAAGCAGCGACGCCGGTTAACAACCCCAATGAAGAAACCCCATCCGCAACTCAAGCGCGATGGGTTTTTTTTCGCATGTACATCGCGCGCCCCATGAACGGCCTATAACAGCGATATTCTTCAATTCCAGCAACTATTTGGATAGAATGTGAGTATTCGCCCCTATGGCGTTCGTCTTGCATTTCTGCAACGGCATATCAATTTCAACCCGACCGGGATCACTCCCGGCATTGCTGGGTTGGTCCTGCTCATGTTCAATGACAGGAAAAACATGAAAACAGTATTTTGCGTTGCCGCCGAATCAAGCAGCTCCGGCTCCATTGACTGGTTTAACAACCAGCCAGCGGCGACCGCGCAATATCAAACGTTCGCGGCCGACAACAGCCTGGCAACGGACACCCTGACCAGTTTCAGCCTGGAAGTCCCTGACCGCGCCACGCCCGGTGAGATCACAGAACTCGCGGACGAGGCCATGTGGGAGATGACGTACCAATGCGCAGAACGCCGCATTGGAACCGATGGCATTCATGCCAGTTTGGCTGTCTCAGCCACTTGAACCAAACCCGTTCACCCCCTCGCGCAATCGGCGGAGACGAACATTTGACAACCCTTCCGGGACCATCTTCCCGGCATAGCTGGGTTGGTTCCGGTCATCTTTCATGACAAGGAAACTTATGAGTTCAAAAAACATTGGCCGTGATGCCGATACCGATAGAACGCACCTGCTGCAAGACTGGACCGTCCGCTACGGCACTGACGCGTTGATCTTCAATTGCCAGGCAGAAAACATTGGTCATGCCATTTCGCAGTGCGCGAACGCCTATCCGGGCGACACCATTGTCAGCGCCTTCCTGGACGCACTGACGGGCACAAACTCCGTCATCGTCGCCTTGCCTGCGGCTTTCCAATTGATGGTTGACGGCTCACCGCGAAGTGGCCCGTGGTTCGTCATTGTGGACAAGACAACCGGCGACCTGGCGCCCGATCTCGTGATCGGCGATGTCGCTTGTTACCAAAGCTACGATGAAGCCCGGCAAGCGCTGGACTTCAACCTAACCGAGTACGCGAAGGAGTCGGCCCGAACGGCTCAACCATCGCAAGATTCGCCGCGACAAAGTGACGACGACGCGAAGCGAGCCCGCATTTCTGCGGCTGGCTACACCATCCAAAGTCAGGGCATCGGAACCGCCATGGAAGGCTGGTGGGCGCTGCTGCCGGGTGAAACCGAGTTCCACGCCGCCGAAGAGGGCGAGAACCAAAACTACCTTGGTTTCTTCAGCAACGAGCAAGACTTGCTCGATGAACTCGACGATAGCCTCACTGACAACGCGTTGAGTTCAAGCAAACTCTACACGGACGAAACGGGTTACACCGTCGAAATCAGCGCTATGGACATGGAGAACGTTGCATTCGCACGCCAGGGCGGCGGATTGTTGGTGACCATGCCACGCAAGGAATTCGAGGCTAAATTCAAACCGACAACGGTGCCGGAATTCAGCCTGATTGGGGTGAAGGCCGAATGGCTGCCAGACGACCTGAAAGTCTATGCGTACTCGCAAGGGCTGCGCTGGAACGGATGGGCCATGCCACGGTTCGAACTCTCTGCGGCGCTAAAACTGCTTGAGTACATCCCCGAGCTGCGCTGGAATTCCGCACGCGATGAATTCAGACTCCAACCAGGCGAGCCTGAAGATGTCTGGACAGGTGAAGACGTTCAGGTTGGCAACCGGACCCTGCATCTGTACCCGATCGGTGCGGGCTCATGGTGCTGGGATCAGGAGCGCGCGATACCCACGCTCGACGAAACGATTGCTCTCATGAAGAAAGAAATTCTTCTTGACGTGCGCGGCCGGCGCGTTCCCATGGACGTAAAGACCTTTTCGGATCTGCACGCTTATGTTGACGCCAACGAATATGGCGAATTTTGTGTTGACAGCGTTGCTGATGCCATGATTGCCTATTTCGGCGGCCGCGACGAGCACGAGGGCATGCCGGATCGAATGCTGGAGTACATCAATGCTGCACAGAACGCGATCAACGAATGGCTCGCGGCAGGCGGCTTGCTCACAGAAATTGGCCAACTGGCCGATGTCGAGCGGGCCAAACTTGAAACTGACGGTGCACTGCTTCGCGAAAGAAAAGCACCTCATCCACTGGTCGGGCAATCGTTCACCGGGGAAGGCACTCCGTCAGCAATTGACTCGTCAAACAGCAAAACGGCGATTGACATCGTTCTCGCGGTCTGCAATGACTTCGACGGCAACGGCATCTACAGCGTCGGCACCAGTGCCGCCCTGCGGGCCATGGCCGTACATTGGCAACACCATATCGCCCAAGGCGATAACCCAAAAGTCATTTCGGATGACTTGGATGAAATGAGAAACCAGTTGGAAGTGATGCGCGCAGAAATCATGCGCCGTATCGCATAAAGAACGTCCACCTGAAACGACCACCACCTGGCTTGCCAGGTGAACCCATCAAAACCTGCCCGAGGGATGCACTGTCCCTCCGGGGCAGACATCACCAAGGGCATTCAAGGAAAAACATGCTCAAAGAAGAACACCCACCCATCGTCATCGATCTGGCGAAGAGTCTTGATCCCGTCTATCGCAGGGTGGCCAGGATGATGGACGCCGATGAAAAGGTGTACGAACAGAACAAGGCGGCCGTCTTTGGGGCCTTGTACGACGCCGCGGTCGCAGTTGCAATCGTCACAATTACCAATTATCCCGGTCAGCCACCCATCACGCCCGCTCCGCTATTAAAGAGTGCGAGCAAGAGCCCGGGCCGGCGGCCCGCCATGCTGGTTGAACTGACCACCCTGCGTTCAACTTCCGGCGATTACAGCCCCGAGACCAAAAGCTATTCGCTTGATGGTGCGGTGACCTTTCTCGCCAATTTGGCGATGAACAGATTCGAGATGCAAACCGACTTGTTCAATGAAGAGTCTGAAAACAAGATCCCGACGCACGACCTCATCACCATGAACGTTGCAGAGCGTTCGGTTGTTGTCAAGCACACGCGTCAGGAATTCATCGTCCGGACAGACATCACCGAGTTATCGATCTGACCCAGTGATACCAGCAACCCATTCGCACTCAACTCTTTGTTGGCGCGCGAATGCAGAACATGTGAACCTCTTGACCCATCGGGTCAGGAGGATTCCCCAAGCGTCAATTCAACTGGCGTTTGGGGAATCCGCCGTCAAGGCATTCATTCAGGCCTTTCACGAGGACCTGGAATTTCAATAGCCCACGCGGGCCCACAAGCCTGATCGGATCGTCGTCAGAACAGGAGGTTCAAGCCAAATCCGTATAGGCGCAGCTGACGCGCGGGATTTACCCGTCTGAGGCCCTTTAGATCATCCCTCCCGATGCTCAATCCCTCTGGGGATTGACATCTGCGGGCATCACACTTTCAAACGCCCAATGGGATGCAACGCCCCATTGGGGGGCTGTGTGTCTCTATGGGAAATCACAGAGAAACATTCAAATGAACAAAGCAAATACACCCCTTGCAAGCACCTGCCGCCTTCAACTCGTTATGGAGGTGGCGTACACCCTGAACGGACAAACGATTGCTGAGATGTCTGATCGGCTGTGCGCCATCGCTGAACAGGCCATGGGTCGGGGAGAACTGACCGGTGACACGGAGGCGGAAGTTGACGATCACACGGTTCAAATCCGGGTTGTCCCCGAACTCTTGAGCGAAGTCGAGGTGGCCGATTTCATGCTCAAACGCATTGAAAACGGTGACCTCGACCTTGGCGACGTACCAGTTCGCTTGGCACGCTACGGTTTGATGGACTCCATCGCATTCAGTGCGGAAATTCGCGGCCGGATGGAAATCATGGCGGGCGAGTGTGAGGATCATGCCCCGATCAGTCCAGACTTGCTGGCACCCACCGTGCTAGCCACAGTGACTTCAGACACCACAAGAACGCGAGTCGAGTTCGATGCAGCGCCCTGGTTCGCGCAAGCAAGCGACAAGAACATTCGCGATTTGCAGGCCATCAATTGGGCGCATAACTATGCCGCCGACGCGGTCGCTGAGTATTTCAGAAAAGCCAATGCCGATATTCGGAATATTTTGAACGAAGGCGGTGGGTTCGAGTGCTACGTTGATGAAGACGGCGCCATGGCCTGGCTCAAAGTGCACAAGACCGAGCTTTGGGCCAGCTTCTCATGCGATGCCAATGATGTGACAGTTGTGCCAGTCAATGGCCAGTGGAGTTGGAAAGACGCCAAGGGCGCGACCAGCGTCCAAACATTCCCGACAGTGGCACTCGCCTGTTTGAACGCCGTCGCTGAATTGGGCCTTGGTGGTCAAGCCGGCTAGCCCAGAACACCACCTTTGCGGTGCACTGACAGGATCTGCACACGAACTGCCACCTTGCCTTACGGCCGGGTGGCTTCAATAACCACAGCCTGTTCGGAGCTCGCTCTTTGGGTGGGCTCTCATGGCATCTATCAAGGAGAAAAAACATGGCAGTCAATTTTTGCCAGTATATTGACGTGAGATTCGACCCCGGCACCTCGGACGCCCTTTGTGCTCGTCTGATCGAGCGATTAAGCGCCATTGCCGCTGCACTGGGCCAGTTGCCCGGCGTGCTGTTTGGCCACGAGCGCCCGCGGCTCATAGATTGGCCTCACGGTATATTTCAGTGGCGCGCCGACTGCTGGGTCATCAAGCCTCGTGGCATCACTTGGGATGAGGTCTTTGCCGTTGTGAGCAACATCAAGGCGGTGCCATTTGACAAATGCACGGACAAACATGCAAGAAAAATGATCGAGGTGAATGCTGCCAGCGCTGGCAACAGGGCCTTCGAAGACCTGAGTGCACCGAAGGCATTGGAGCCGGTCGAGGTAACCGGTATGAAGAAGGAGAGACCGAGTGGTAGCCATTCGCTGGATGAGTGGACATCAGTCTGTCTGGCGCCAACTGGAAAACCGTTTGAGTTGAAGCCGACTGGGTACACGTGCCGAGGCACGAATGACTTGGAAAGGGCCAAGCAGTACGCCCGCGAAGCGCTGGAATTCTTTCAGGGCCATGGTCTCGAAATACCGGTCTTTGTCGTCATGGGCCCCACAAGCACGACCCGGTGCAGATTCGAAGTGGTCACCGCAACATGTGGCTATTCAGTGCTGCATCGAATCGGCGTGCGGACATTGCAACCGGCGTCAAGTCTCTGACAAAACCAGTAGCTCACAAACATGGAGAACTGGGGCCGAGATTATCAATAACAAAATTGCCCCCGCGCCATCCCCTCAAAGGACGGCTGTGGGGGTTTTTTTTGGACTTCGATTTGCCGGTACCGGCCGGCGTGCGGACAGGAATCTTGCTCATTTCCCGCCCACCAAATGTCACACCATTGGCAGTTGCGACGCTGGGCAAACAGTCCAATTGCCACCTTCAACCCAACCCGATACAATGAAACTCAAATTGGCTCTGTCCAATGCTGGTCAGTTCATGCAAATGGGCTTCGAACTAGCCTGTCAAACCCGGATCACTTGCTGATCCCATTTCAAAACCAGCCCAACAAGGGGACTTCGTCCTCTGGGCGCGAGATCTCGCTTGGGCATTTCCAAGGAAAAAACCAATGAAGAACTTCGAACCGTCCGCGGCCATGGTGGCTGCTGCGGAAGCTGTTTTCATGACCATGGCACTCGTGCAAACGATTCGGCCGGTGGTGATGAAGTACCAAACCGACATCCTGGCAGCTGGGCAGTGGCACATCAGGGAAGCGTTCATCGCGCGACTTGAAGACAAAGTGATCCTCGATCCGGCACAGTCTTATCTGATGTCGGAGGAGGACTTCGCCAACTATGACCGCCAATGCAAAGATGCCTGTGACAAAGCAGGCCTGGTGGTGGAACACCCTGACCAGTGCCCGCTGCTGGTGGCAGAGGAGCTGCAAAGGTTGGCTGAAAGAGCGCTGATCGACGCCATGGTTGATGTGGCGAAAATGACGCACGAGAAGCTGCTGTCCTTCGGGGACGGGCTTAAAAGCTACAGGAAGTACATCGACCTGACCCTGAAATTGCTGGTCCCTTTCATCAGAGACACTGCGTCTTTGATGCCGCAACCCACACTGGCCGCCGCCCGGCGCATGTTGCCTCGGTAACAGAAATCAATCGCCCGAGTGATGCACTTTCCCTTTGGGGTCGCGCACCTCTTTGGGCCTCAACAAAAGAGAGAATAAATGCAACGTGACCTCACCATCGGGAAGCACCCGATATTGCTGGGCAGGCTCTGGCCCCAAGTCTTGCACCATTGGACGGCTGATGAATTGCAGTCGTTTCTGAAACAAAACCGGTTTCCCGCCAACACCTGGCGCGATCAGCAAGAAGGACGCCGACAGGCCGCCATCGAGGCGCTGACCTCAGGCATAAGCGTCCCACAGGAAGTGCTTAAGGAGGATGCCTCCATCGCTGAAGACTCCGAGATGCAGATCAAGGCTGCTGCAGGCTGGGCGAAATTTGAAACCCGTATGGCAGATCTGAGGACCAGCTTCGAAGTATTCATCGGCTATGTTTTGACAATGGACATTTACCGTAGTCGCATCAAATCGCTGCTCGCAGAAATGCTCCGGCAGCGCAGGACAGGGGGACCCCACCAAATGGTGGTCACCCACCAGGACTGGACGCTGACGCTGAAGGTATCCGGTGCCAACCAGAAAGCACACGGTCCTTTCGGTGCGTATGGTGGCCAGTACAGGCGGGTGATCGTCACAGCGGGTGTGGACACCCTGATCTCTGGCTGGCTGCACACCATTGCATGGGATTTAGTCGAGTCGGTGTTGACCGAGTTTCTGATTGACGGCGCATTCACCTTTGACGACATCTGGTTCTTCACGGGTGTGGGCTGGCAACCCACGCGCAACACCCTCGTGGTGGTGACCTCAAAACCGCAGGCATTAGCCGCCTGAAGAACAAAGGAGCGCTGTTTCAAAGCGAGGACATCTGGAATCAAGTCAAAAGCCAATACACCTTCAAGTATCAGAAGGCGTTGGGGCCGGAGATTCCCAGCTAGACCCATCCTGTTTGCCCCATTGCGCGGCAAATCCATCATCAACCCTTCGGGACTCATGCCCGAAGGGGCGTGAGTCCCTTTTTTGGACTTTAAGATGTCAATTCAAAACCCTCCCATACCTTTGCGTGCGGGACTCGACCATCCGGCCTACAACACCCCAATGCGGGTGAGAGGTTGGACGCGACGGCTCACGGCCAAGAACTCGCCAACGACCCTGCCGGCCAAGCAAATCATCAAAAGGCTGGCTCCGCACTGGAGCCAGACTGATCACGCTTTGCTGGCCAAGTACCACACGGACCGGGCTGCAAAGCTCGATGCCATCTGGTGCCTGGTATCGGAACGCGCGGCGCTTCAGGCCTTGGGTCGCCCCTGGCAATTCACCGGCTACGAGATCTGCGGGATCGCTCGCGAAGAGTTCGCCCCGCGCCACAAACGGGTCCTGCGCCACTGCGCTTACCGTGGCACAGAGCACAAGAAGCTGGCGCTGGCGCATGCGGCAGCGGCAGGACGGGCAGCGATCTTGGCGCTGTCCACCATTAAAGAAAACAATGGAAACGAAAACAAAGACGATCCAGGTCGTCCCCCAGTCCCGTTCGAGTTGGCCAACGCCATCACAGCCTTGAAACTGGCTGCAGAGTGCGGGGGCGAGCTCGATCGGCGGCAATACAAGACGGCGCACGAAAATTTGGAACGCTTGCGTGACCAAATCATCGACTATGACAACAGCCTCAATGCGCGAGAAGTGGCCCCCACCGGGGATGACTACAACGCTTTGATGTCCCTGCTGGCGCTGCCATGACAAAACCGCAGGCTTTAGCCGCCTGAACAAAGCATTCACACCCACCCAATTGGCGCGTGAATGAAGATTACGTGAACCCCTTGACCTGTCAGGTCAGGGGGATTCCCCAAGCGTCTTTGATGGGCGTTTGGGGAATCCGTCGCAAGACCTTCACTTCAGTCTCGAAAGAAGAACTGGAATTTCAATCACCCACGCGGGCCCAAACGCCCAATGGGGTCAGGGCCTGCCATCAAAAGGCAACCATGAATTGCAAAAACATTGTGGTGCGCGCTGGCGTCCCACAACCTTCAGGCGCCCTTGTTCAGGCCGCCTACGCCGCAGGACTCCCGGTCTTGTTCTCTGCAAACGCATTTGCAAAGTCGAATCAGGGAGAGTTTTTTGGTTTTAACTTGAAGGCAGCGCAGAACATTCCTGCCGATCTCGATGCTGCGCTGGACTCAGCCGGTTATGTCGCCGCGGTGCGCTACGGAGATTACCGCTGGACGACAGAGCAATATTACAGTCTTGTGGCCTCACGCAAATGGGCGTGGCACGCAGCCATGGACTACTGTGTCGAGCCCCCCGTGGCCAGTTCACTGGTGGTACGCCTCATGCGGCTGGAAGCAACCGCAACGGGCTACCTGCGCTGCTGCAATGAAGCCAGAAAGCGCGGGCTCCCGCTGCCGATGCCGGTCCTTCAAGGCTGGTACCCGGAGGACTACCGGCGCTGCGCCGATATGCTGGCCATACAGGACTGGCCCGCCATGGTCGGAATCGGGTCCGTGTGCCGGCGCAACGTCGGTGGCATCGACGGTATTGAGAGTGTCATCGAGGCACTTGATCGCGTGCTTCCCTCACACGTGCAGTTTCACCTCTTTGGTGTAAAGAGTGGGGCGATGCGGGAAATGGGCGGTCATCATCGCTTCGTCTCCATCGATAGCATGGCCTGGGACTTCGCCATGAGGATGGAGCACAGGACGGGACGTACCCAAAGCATGCGCGCGGCGGCAATGATCAACTGGCAAGCCAAGCAGGTGGACATTGAACCCAAGGACTGGGTTCACCGCGTTCTGCGTGAGCACATTGACCACGATGTCAAACCGCGAAGAAAGCCGGTGGAACAAGTGGTGCACGAGACGGTGGCCAACTGGTACGCCGAAAATTTGCTGGCAGATCACGGCTATCGGGAATCCAATCGCATGGCGAGGGAACAGGCCGAAATGCTGTGCATGCAACTCAAGACGTTCGGTCGCGATTACATTGCCGACAGCACGGATGCGGTGGATATGGCTGTTTTGCAGGCATTGAGCGAACACCACGCGGCATAAGCAGAAACGGCCTCATTTGCTTGCCTGGACGCAGTTTTATGCGGTAAACTGAAAACCTTCTCGACACTTGTGTCAAGTCCGTCGCACTCGTTGCGGCATTTCAAAATTCATTGTCAAAATTCCCGAAGGAATCATTTCCTTCGGGACCTGATTTCTACGGTTTCTCAGGAGACTACCGAAATCATGAAATAGCTGATCGTGGTTACTCTGTGCTGAAACTCATTTATTTGAGCAGAGCATCAAGCAGACTAACTTTCAACGAAACACCTCTCAAATAATCGGTTGCTTGTTAGCGACTGTCCAGCTTGCCTGGAACCCAAGAAGAACCCGAAGACAATTTTCGGATTCGCAATAGGCCACCATGACCAACGCGCTCACGCGCCGGGGTTTTGGTGGCTTTTTTGTTTTTGGCTATTGCGCGCGACGTTGTCGCCCAATAGCAACCGCCGCGCAAGGCGAACAAACCACCACCGGGGTACCGCTCCCCTGTGGGGGCGGTATTTCCCGATTCACGGAGAAATACCAAATGAAACAACACCTGGTGCTTATGTGCGAAGTGCCCGACATCGAGCAGATCCTGGCCATTCGCAGTCTCTTTCAGTGCGAGTGGACCTTCAACGAAGACAACCCGGAGCGCCTGCGCACCGTCAATGCCGAGGGGGAACCCGGCAAACGTGTGATGTTCGCCGCCGATTCCGACGAACCTTTGCTCTGGGCCACAACCCGTAGCGACAAAATTGAAATCACCGTGAGCCCTGCAGTGAACCTTCCCGATGAACTGCACCTTCTCTTGCGAGCCATGGGGCTCAAGGAATGCGGCCGATCTCCTGAAGGTATCTCGCTGGATTCAACGGATGATGAAGTTCTCTTTGACCGAATTTCGACGTTGGACGCTGCATGGATACTGCTACGGCGCCTCAAGCAATTCGAAACCGATGTCCCATCCATTCAGACCTCCGCGATTGCGATATTGGAGTTTGCCCAAAACTGGAAGCTCAACTGCGCTCGGGTTAGCGACCGTCGAGAGACTAAAGCCATGATGGCCCACAACGACATGCTGGAAGAGCAGGCCAGTCGCTTTGCCGAGTGGAACGTGGCGGGCCTCAACGGCATCAAGTTGAACTACGACCCACGCGGGTCGGCGCTGGCGCTGCTGTTCGAAAACAACCATCCGATGGATATTTGCGCTTTGACATTCAACTGGCCCGTGGGTCAGGGGCTGAACCCAAACGCCCAGCGTCAGAAGGCCAAGTCCGGCAAATACGACATTCGACCGACTCGGATTGCCAGTGATGTGCAAGGCATTTTGAATGGGCTGGCAGTGCTCGATTGCAAGGTGAAAATCGCGCAACGGTTGCCCCCGCGTCTTTACGCCAAGGTCAATGAACTGCTCACTACCATAGGTGGCCAGTGGTCGACCGCGCAACAGGCCCACGTCTTTGCCGAAGACCCCACCCCCATGCTGGAGACCCTCACCGCCACCGGTGAGGTCTATACGGCCAGGGACTACGAGTTCTTTGCCACGCAGCCCGCTCTAGCCAGCCAGGTCATTGCAGAGGCAGGTATCCTGCCGGGCATGGTCGTGATCGAGCCCAACGCCGGCGACGGGGCTTTGGCCATGGCTGCGGCCGAGATCGTGGGCAAGTCCAATGTGATTTGTTACGAGCTCATGCCGCAAAACGTCAAGACGCTCACCGCGCTGGGGTTTCACCTCCAGGGCCCTCAGGACTTCCTGGCGGTCAAACCCGAAGCGGTCGCAGACCGGATCACCATGAACCCTCCTTTCTCTGGCGGCCGCGACATGGCCCATATCAGGCACGCCATGGAGTTTCTCAAACCCGGCGGCGTGTTGGTGTCCATCGCGTCGACGCAGTGGCAAACCCATGACACCAAACCCGCCAAGGCCTTTCAGGCTTACCTGATGACGCTTGGTGCCAAAGTCATTGCCATCCCTGCGGGCGCGTTCAAAGCCTCCGGTACCGACGTTGCAACCACCTTGCTGGTGCTCAAAAAGCCCCTCAACAGCAAAAAGGCGCCACCGGTGGCCCAGGCTGTGGATCTCCAACAGGTTCAAGCCGCACTTTTTTGAAGAGCTGGTTCACCTGACATGCCCGGCATTTGGCCGGGCCATCATCAACAACAAGAGCGCTATCCACCAGCTTCTGCTGGGTGCGGAGCGCTCTTTCCTTTCGAGAAAAACATGACTGAAGAACTAGCCAAAAACACATCCCTTTATTCCAGGCACAACGGTGCCGACAAGGTCTACCATGCCTACCTTCGCAAGAAAGACGACGGCTGGACAGTTGATTACGCGCACGGTGGCCGGGGCAAGGCCCTCAAAGTCGGAACGAGAACTGAAACGCCGGTTGCCTATGTCAAAGCCCTCAAAATCTTTGAGTCACTGGTCAACAGCAAAAAGAACGGCGACAGCCACTATCAGGAAGGGGAGGCCGGCACCGCCTACGAGAACATCACCGATAGCAAGGAACTGTTTGGCATCTTTCCGCAAGAGCCGACCGCGATCCAGCGCGCGGCACTGAAAGCGCTCATTTTTGACAATGACTGGTGCTTCCAGGTCAAGGCCAATGGCGAAAACCGTTTGCTGTCCATCAAGGGTGACTGCGCACGCGGCGGCAACAAGAAGGGGCAGGTTGTTTCCATTCCCACCCACTGGCTCACCGAGTTCAAGGCCTTGGGCAATTTCGTTGCCAACGGCGAGCACGTGGGCGATCGCTTCATCGCTTTCGATTTGCTCGAATACGAAGGCATTGACATGCGGGGCTGGCCACAACGTCGACGCTTCGCCAAGCTGCTCGAAATGTATGACAGCATGAACGATGTGGCCAATGTGACTCCGAGTTTCGGAGTCATCGAGTGCTACTACACCGCCGATGAAAAGCAGGCGCTGTTGCAGCGGGCCGAAGATATCCGACTCGAAGGCATCGTGGCCAAAAACGCTCGCGGCGTCTACGCACAAGGTCGAGGCCCTGACAGCTTGAAATTCGTGTTTCGTGAAGTGTCGACTTGTATCGTCATGGCCAGAAATGTCCAGCGCTCGGTGCAAGTGGGCTTGCTCAACAGTGAAGGTGATCTGGTGAGCCGAGGCAATGTCACCATTCCTCCGAACAAGCCAGTACCTGAAGTCGATGCCCTAGTCGACGTCCAGTATATGTATGACAATGGCAAATCCTTTGTCATCTCTGTTTACGATCCCGACAATAAGAGCCCACGGAGCGACGTAGAACGGCACGAATGCACGCTGTCGCAAGTCACGCGCACGATGCCAGACGAAGAATATGTCGACCCGGAGGCCTATCACCGACGCCAGTGCGCCTGACGGATAGTCCCGGCAACTGACGAACTTTCAAAACAAAAAAGCCCACTGCAGCCTCACCAGGTTGCCGGTGGGCTTTTTTCGTTGGTGAAACACGGCATTTCCCAATGGGAGAACACAAAAATAGTGCGTCGTTTGCCGCCATTTTGGATAGAATCAGCGTGTCTCGCCATCTTGGCGTTCGTCTTGCTCATTCAGCAACGGCATTTCAAACTTCCCCCCCCTGTACTCTCCTGGGCGGGCCTCTCGATTCAGCAGTGAAGCCGCAAAGCAATTTCACTGACCAGAATTACTCACCCACTGGGAAACTCGTTTCCCGATGGGGAAAGTGAGTTCCCATTATTTTGGAGCCATCACTTGGAAATTTCCCAAACCAGTTCTGCCGCGCCCCTAAGCCGCGGTCCAACTCTGAAAATCTTTCTCGACGCCAACACAGGGGTTGCCGAAGTCACGCGCCAGGAAGGCGTGACAACGCAGGCCAATGAAGCGGCTGTCGTGTCCAAAGACATTGCTGTCCTGTTCCCGAATTGTTTGCAGCCGGCAGTGGACCTTGACGACCATCCCGTAGTTAGCTTTGCGATCAATGACATGGCGATCTACGACCCCTACCTGAGTTCATGCGGTCGCTTTGTTGTATCGCCGGAGCAGTACCAGCTGACGCACGAGCAGGCCAAGGCACTGGTCGGGCTCAACAAAGCCATTGCTCAGGCCGCAGAAGATGCACTCAATGCGGGCTGCCTGGCGATTCAGACGTTTCTTGGCGTGACACAAGGCGACTTGGCCAGCGTCCATTTCTCGGGCAACCAGCAGCGCTTGATCATCGAAGGAATATTCCGGGACTACGCAATGAGCGAAGTCAACTTTGCGCAACCCAACGGCGATTGAGCCGCAGCGTCGGGACTTGCGCCTCCCGAAAAGTAGCCCCGGTGAAATACCGGGAGCCATCAAAAACAACCAAGAGAGCCTCTTTGCCTCCACAGATGGCGCATGGGGACTCTTTTTTCATTCTGGACAAAAGTTATGAATCAAAAATCACTTCAAGTTGGCGAGGTTGCGCGCAAGGCGGCGCATCAGGCCTCTCGCTCTGAACTGGCCCGCCAGTTCATGCGCGAATTGCTGGACTCGGTGGAAACACTGGGCGGCATTGCTGACACCCACGGGTCACGGACCCTGGCTGACTTGATGTACCTGCAAAACGCGATCCTGAGCGGCAATTACATTGAACAGTACCCGGGCGAGTCACACGTGTTCGAAATTGCCAATTCTTTGCCGTCTGGCGCGCGATGGGCAAAGTACATCGAGCTGACTTCTGGGCCTTCTGATGCGCCCGCAACCGCGGTAGTGTCAACGAGCCAGGAAGACGACAAGGATCGCTTTCTGCTGATCTTGATGGACGGCCGCAAGCCAGAACTTCTGGGGCCTTTCGCGGATGACTTCGATCGCATGTGGACTCTCAAAGAATTCACCGATGTGGAGGGAGACATGCACGGCTTGTACCCTCTTGATGTGCCCAAAGGGGTCGTGCCGGTCGTGGGTAACTTTGAAGACCCGTTGATCACTCACATCCTCGAAAGATTCGCCGCCGGCGACGAACCGATCAGCAAGCCGCGAATACCTGGGGCGCTGTACTTCACGGTCAATTTTGAAGGCGCCGAGCTGGTTTTCAACAGCGAAATGCTACGGGCAGTTGAAATCATCCTCAAGGACAGGCTGGTGATGGTCGACAGAACGGTTGAAAACAGGCTTGTTCCCACCGCCAAGGCCGCCGAAGAATATACGCGTGCTGACTGGCAGGAAGATGTGTCCCAAGGCAACACCAAGCTTGGGTATCAGGACTGGCTTGAACACAATCTCAGTTCAGAAAAACACGCTTTTACCCTCTGACCAAGGGGACCAATAGCGTCAAACATCCGGTAAGCAGGTAGCTCAACAAAGCATCTGCCTCATCCGGTAATTTTCAATCCCAACGGGACCACCTCCCGTTGGGCTGGTGGTCCCGTTTTCATTACCACCGAAGAAAATATGGAAAACATCAGACCAATGCCCGATGCACGGGCCAACAGCGGATACGAATTGACTCTGCCCAATGGGGCAACCGAGAGCTTCAACACGCTGGGCGACGTCTTGTATCGCATGAATCAAAAGCCTGCCGCCGGGGCTGAAAGCCTTTATGGCAAAGCGGACCGGATGGAAGTCTGCTCACCTGCAGGCAAGATCTATTTCGTTGAACAACGGTACAGCGAGCTTGGAATTCGCATGCCACCGGGGCAAGGCCACGTCCAGGACATCATGAACCGGATGTTGGTCGAGGTCATGCCGTACGCCCAGGGCGATCTGGGCACGATCAAGGCACCTTGGCAGATGACCGCTTCACAGTGGGGCGCCATCAACGCAATCGGCAAAGTGGCCTATGGGGTATATCCCTGCCTTTCTGACGAACATCGCAAACAGTCCTGCGTCACGCGCGACGGAAATCAACACGATGTGGTTGACTACGTCAATTCAGAATTCATAGTGCGGCTTGGCTACGGCCACAATGGGCCGCTGTATGACGGACAACAAACCAACAGTCGACACGAGATACATGTCGCCTACGCGTTGGCGCGCGGGGACACCGTCCCAGAGCATGTGCTGGCCGAGTACCAGGACGAAGAGAAGGTTAATGCCTTCAGTGGTCTTCACTGGTTTTCGACTCTGCTGAAGAAGCCGTACCTCCGGGGACGGATCTCCGCCGACAGACTTTCCCAATTGGTGACACTGCTGAATTCAGATCGTCCCCATGTCCATGAAATCACGGTTGAAAACGCACCGTTCTTCATTGGGCTGATGAACAGCTTGCCAGCAGAGGCAACCTCCGTGGATTTCGACAATCTGTTGTACGAAAAAGGTGTGCTGCATGTCCGGCCGATGCCGGTGCCCGCACAGGAGCCCAACATTGGCGTTCCGGTCAATGCGTTTGCAACTGAACTGCGCAAGATGCAAGTTGAGAAGCGAAAAAGGACTCAATCGAAGCACATTGAAGAGCAGATGGCAAAGCGAAATATGACCCTGCGAGAAATGCATTACCAGTTGAAACTGGTTGAAGGCATTGATACGTGGGAAACCCATAATTGGGCCAACCGGGTCGCGCAAGCGGTCGAAAGCAAAAATCTGGTCGTTCTGCTTGACGTCCTAGACGGTCCGAGCAACGACACGACCAAACGCGCCATCGAAAAGTTCTACCCTGTGAAGCTGCTGAATGTATCGGCGGCCAAGCGGCGGCGAGCAATATTCGCGCTCGCAGGGCATGTGACCGATGAACATTACGCAGTGGCCGAAGCGGCTTACAAGGCCGAACGAAAAGCGACGGCTGAAGCCCAGGAAGCCGAAAAGGAGCGCAAGCGCAATGAAACCCGCCTTGAAGACACCAGGGCGGTCGCCACCGGTACCAACTACCGGGTAAACGGGGTGGCGATGAACGGCGCTGAGTTCGTCGAAAAAATCATTCGGGAAGGGTACACCCAGCTCGATGCGCGCAAGCGCGGGGCGGTTGCTCAATCCATCCTTCGCAACCCGCAAACAAGCAGCTTTTACAAGCTCAAACGAAAAGACGGAACGCTGGACTACGCAGAAGTGTTGCTCGAAAAGGAAACCGCTGCAGCCTGATATGGCCGCACATTTTTAAGATCAAACCCACCAACGCCATGCGTCGGTGGGTTTTTTTTCGCCCCTCGCAAACAGGCTAAATGAGCCCACCCCTCGAAAAGGTAATGGAAGCGACCCAAGACGCGGGAGTCCAAAATGCTCGCCTTCGGGCTCGATGCCCAGCGCGCATGGACGGCGGAACGGTTGCTTGGAAGCTTACGTTCAATGCCTCGACGTCAGAGCCGCATCAACATGGCCGAGTAGAAGGTGGTTGTTCAGCTGCTTATCGATCCACTCAGATCGGTTAACCACGCCGTCGGCGGGCAGCTCGTCTGCCACCTGCTGCACCAGCAGCTTCGCTAGGGCGGGCGAGCCCTTCAAGACCGTCACATCGGCAAAGGTGCTGCGCGCCAAGGTAACTGACGTGCGTCTATCCCCAACCTTGACATTGACTCGGATCGTTGCAGGATCGTTCTTGGCGCGGCCACGCGCTTGCTCTGATGCAGCCACGGTTCGCGCAACAGTTTCACGTATGACGGTCTCCAGCGCCGGCGTCAGCTCAATCTTCCCAGGCGCGGACTCTGGCGTGCCCAATATCTCGTTCACCCGAATTGAATACCCCAGTGAGACCGCTGCAATGACATTTGCGGGCGCACCAGTCGCGACGATAGCTTTGAACGCCTCGCCTATGAGGGTTTGGATGCGGGGATCGTCGTCGGTGTGGTTCACGCTGTCAGTGTACCAAGCCCCTGCCACCTGACTACCGTATGCCGGATATGCAAAGCAGTATTCTTCTGTACTTTTCGTGCTGAGTAGGCCGTTTACATACGCTGCATACCAAAAAAGTATGCAAAAGTGCCATCGGCTTTCGACCAAAAACAGCCTGAATACTGCGAATAAGAGGTGGAAATGCGGTGGGGTTTGGCTGTTTGCTTAAAAAACCGACAACAAACCCTGCCTGGGCAGCAGCAAATCTCAAAAGCTGTTCGCCACGCCTTACTGTTTGTTATAGGGTTTCAATCAACATCCCAGATGTTACGGCTACAAAATAGCCATATAAAACAATTGGTTAGCGGTGTTATTGGTGAATTTTGCATACTGTCGTTGGCAAATTTTGACCTGTTTGGTAAAAATTGCATACTGCCTGTGGCGTAGGCGATTCCTGTCGGTGGCAGTTTTGCATACTTATGGAGCACTTGAGAGGTCTATTGAAATGTCTATGGCAAGAAAATGTCACATCGTGCCATAGAGTAAACTTATCTGTGTGAAGAAACAAGACAAGCCTGCCATCGATCGACCAGATCCAGATTTTGAGACCCGTAGTCGCGCCCAGGACCAGCCGTCCCTTTTTGCGACGGAAGATCTGATCATTCCCGATGGGATCAGGAGCTACCGGAAAGCGGTCAGTGCCATTCATGTTGTGCCCGTCAACTCGTCGCACACACTTCATACATCCAAGTTGTTTGATGCGTGCATCCTGATCGCTCAACTAGACTTCAAACTGAGGCCTCGCGATCAGGTAGCCCGCATCAAGACCGAGCGAATTTCCATAACATTTGAAACCAGAATCACAGACTTGGTTCGGCTGGCCGGCATCCCCGGCAAGAACTACAAGCGAATCTACGAGGACCTTGATTTTCTGTTTGAAATGATTCTGAAGTGGAACGTACTGGACGAGGACGCGGCCGTGGCGTTCGAAATGAAGTCTCATTTTTTTACTATGCTTGGCATAGGCGTTGGACACAAACGGGGCGCTATTCGGTTTTCATTTCACCCGGATGTTATGGACATCGTGCTGGAGCCAAGTAACTGGGCCACGCTGTCCTTAAAAGCCATGGATGGGCTGGGCACGCTACCAAGTTATGCCCTGTACCAACAGACATTTCGCTACCTCGGGACAACCGCGAAATGCACAGCCAGCTTGCCGACCGAAACCTGGATAGACCTTCTGCTGGGGCCATCGCGGTACGTCAAGACAGATCCCGCGACTGGTAAAAAAACTGTCACTTCCTACGGCGACTTCAAAAGGCGTGTTTTAAACGATGCGATCACGCGCGTCAATGAAGCCAAAGCCCTCAACTACACATTGCGTCTAGACGAAAAAAGGGCTGGGAACAGAGTATCCAAACTTCAATTCTTTTTCATCCCAAAAAAGCAGGCGTCGCTTGGCTTGCCATTAACATGGCCCGAGGATGGATTGAAACTTCTGACAAATATGGGTTTCAGTGAGGCTGAAATAAACGACATGAGCCAGTCGGATTCATACGAGGTCATTGCTGAGTCGTTGACCAGGTTGAAGGCCGCGGAGGTCCGGGCGCGTGAGCGGGGCAAGCCGATAACTTCAAGGAAGGCGTACTTCAGTGGCATCTTGTCGCGCGTCTCGCAGGGCGCAACAGGCGCCGATCTGGAAATTGATCGAGTGGAGGAAGAGGTACGAATCCAAGCGGAGGCCAAAGCTGATAAGGAGCGACAGGAAAGGCAGAGGGAGGCCTTTGAAAAACATCAGTCGGATGTTTCGACGCAGCGGTTGTTTGCCATGGACGCGAATCTCCGAGATGCCTTGTTTGCAAGATTTGAAGGCACTCCTGAGGGGAAAAAAGCAAGGGTGTTCATTGACAAAGGCTGGACCCCGCGAAACACGCCGGCGGTCGCAAGTTTTAAGAATTGGCTGAAAGAGAGCAACAACGAGGTCTATCTGAGCTTGCTTCAGGAACCCGAAGACAGGTCATTCGACTCCTGGGTGGCTTGGCGCCTTGAGGCCTTGGCGAACCAAAGTCCTTAGCTGGCGAGAAACAGTGAGGCCCGCAAGGACGCAGGGACGTCCTTTTATCAATGCGGGCGCATTTAGTCAGCCCTCAAAAGGCAGGATCGGCGCATTTGACTTTTTTCAGGTCGGCAACCGGAACGAGTTTTGTACCAACCACCCGCCAAGCGGCTTTGTGTTCAGTGTAAAACTCCTTGCCATTCATCTTCGAGATGGCGACATCAGCACCTTGACACGCTGACAACATCAAATCGTATCCCTTCGGAACATCGATCTTGACAGTATCCAAAAACTCAATGGTTTTATTGTCGCTACTGGAGCGCTCTAGTGCCAGTGTCAGCTTTGAATCACCAACGTTATCGCACTTTGTCTTAATTCCTTTTCGTAATATGGTAAGGCTCAGATTGGCCGTCCGATCGCCGATGACTGCGCCGCCGCACGAGAAATAGTCATTACCGTAGTCGGTCAAATTTGAATTGGCGCCTTTGGCCAAAGCCTTGGGCGTAATCGCTTTCCCAACCAATCCGGTTAAGTCAGAATTTGCCGCAGCAGGAGGAACGGCGCTTGCCAGACTTGGGACTAGCAAAGTGGCCAGTAGCGCAAAGCTAACACGGCAGACAAGTGATTTTTTACCCATGAAATAATGACCTTTAGATGTTGTTAACCTGAACAGGCTGTTCGGTTCAGTCAACTCGACACCCACGATTGCCTCCGTAAAGGAATGTCATTTCGTGATCAAGACACGGCAATCACCTTGTACTTCACCAACAGGCGCTTGATCGGGTTGAACAGGCCCGCCGTAGCCGCGTGATGAATGCGGGCATCGAGCCAATGGATACGGCGGTTGGCAGGCGTATCGGGGCTGCGTACCAGGCGACCGACGCCTTGACGAATCAACACGACAGTCAAACCGACGATTTCAAAAATACCGTTTTTCTGGCGTGCCCGTTTCTGCCGCGCAAGGGACCGCGTAATAGCCCCGAAGGGGGCATTCAAGATGGCAAGATCGGTCAGCGCATTGGGATTGATGGGGCTGTGCAAATCGAAGCCCGTCCAGGCACCACTAACGGCCAACAGAACAGGGCGTTTGCCACCATTTGCCGCCGCAAGGAACTGATCTCGCAGGCTGGCCAGCGGAACGCCAGAGTGGTGCACCAGGACCGGATGGGACGTATTCTTCTCGATCAGTTGACCAATATCGGCAATATCCCGAAAAGCAGTGCCCAGCACCAACATGCCACCCTGCGCCACCTTGTGGGCATCCACGAGATAACGGCCCACATCCTCAACCCAACCCGCATAGAGAGCGTTAAATTCAACATGAACGGCCTCGGGCGATGAATCCTTGACCACCGGGCGCAGGAACCGTCTGCGTCCGTCAGCCGCACAGGTGTCGGCCACCACACAGGCGGTCACGAGCTTGTACTGCCACGGTGCATAGACCGGCTCCATGGTCATCATCATGTCAAACGGCACCGACAACGAGCGCCGGGCAGTCTCACACGACACCTGGGGCAGTTCTTCGTAGAGGGTGCCAGACACCAAAATAGAGCGACGGGCGACCACCAACCACAGATAATTCATTTCCCGCGCTGTGGACAAACGCCCCACCATCAGGCGCGGCCACTTGCGATCCGGACTCCAGTCGATCATGGCGCCGATTGAGCCGCCATATTGCTCCCCCGCCAACAGGGCCAGCGTCACGCTACGCGCAATTTGAGCGATGCGACGAAATCCCGCATTGCTGCCGAGTTGGTTCTTTGGCGTGCTCTTGATCTCAAGAACCCCTTTCAGGATAGCGCCGAGATCGATCAGGCAATTTTTATCATCGTCGTGCAATGACATCACCTTATCAACCGAGGCAGAACCAGAGCGCCTGAGCCGTTGCCACACATCCGTCATGGCTGCCACGGTGGCGCTGGTGATCTGTTTGGGATGACTGGCGTGCAGCCGCTCGATATCCTTGTGCAGCCGGTACATGGAGATGTTTTGCGACAGGACCAGATTGAACGAATCCTCCAGCGTATGCGCCTCGTCCACCACCAGCAGATCCAGATTGGGCAGCAAGTCAAGACCATCCTCGCACTCGCCCTGCGCATAGATATCGTTGAGTACCTGGTACAGCCGCTTTTCCCGCTCCGTCGAAGTGAGGGCTACCCACGCTGCGGTCGCCTCCTTGATGGCGGCACTGTCCTTGGTCGCACGGGCCTGTGCGGTCAGCCGGCGCAATACAAGGCTGGCCAGCATGGCGTGCGACATGACAACGATAGAACAGCGCGGCAACGAGTCCCACTGCTCCCGGTACGACACATACCCGGGGTCGTCGTCGGTATCTCTCTCCGACAAAGTGACGTCTCGCATGCGATTGAAAAGTGGCGCGACTTTGCGCAAGGCACCCACAGTCCAGGCATGCCGGATCACAGCGTCCGGGTCGCATGGACCGCTCTTGCCGATCCAGGTCGTGATCTGTTCACGCACTGTTTGATCAATATCGGGCAGGAGGTCCGTGAGCGCCTGCACGCTGACGAATTCGTTTTGACCGATCAAGGTCGCCGTTGACACGGGCTCACCCAACGCATCCTGCACCTTGCGCCACTCGCGCAGAGTCTGATCCATCAGCGCGTGCGTTGGCACCGCAATGGCCGTTTGTGCCGTCTTGAGGGATTTCAGGAAAGCATGCACGCCCGCCATATAGGCCAGCGTCTTGCCGATACCGGTGCCCGCTTCTGCGAAAAGCACACGGGGCAACTGGGCGGGGTCTTCAATCGACAGAAGTTTTTCCAGCCCAGCGTAAAAGCGCGACTGTTCGCCGCGCTGGCCCAGTTTCAGACTGGCGAGCACCCGCGCCAGAGCCGGGTGGCAGGGGGCTTGAGCCGCTACGGGAATGCCCATGACAGGTGCAGCCCACATGGCAGCGTCGGCCACAAGAAGAGCGGTAATGGTTTCCCCCACCGACATCTCATTGGGAGCGCCCAGGTCGGCCAGACGCTTTTCATCAGCGGCGTTCAGCCATATGTTGGCGTGTACAGAAATCTCCGGGATGACCCTTGCTGGCGTCGTTAGATCGTTGCGCGTCAGGATGGCCGCGAGTCGGGCCTTCCCTGACGCGGGAACGGGGTCGGCGATGTAACCATTGGTGCGAATCGAATCAGGGACCCGAAAAGTGACGCTGGGCATGTCAGTCGTCTACTTCAACAGGCAAACCAGGCGCACCCGGCGCCAGGGGGAGAACCTGGATGGGCGTGGGCCAGGTCGAAGGCGCGTCTTGATCAATATGGCGCAGAGCGCAGAGTGCCCACCACTCGCCCACACGCATGGTTTGCAGAACACCGATTGCCTTGGCCGATGCAGGCGAATGCGCGAGCGCCGCCTTGATGACATCGGGCCGGATCACGCCCATGCCTTCGTCACACAAGGTGCGTTCAAGTCTGGCGGGCAGGCCCTTAATGCCGATCACTTTCATGCATGACTCGATGCTGCGCCAAGCCCGTGCGCCATCGAGCGCGAGCTGGCGCCGGATGTGGATCAATTCATCATCAACCCGCACAATCATCACATCCTGACTCAGGCAAACAGGCGTGCGCCAGATCATGTGCTGCTGCTGGCGGGTGTTGAAAATCGCGACAAATGGCGGGGAGGGCGGGGACAACAAAAATGCCTGCACATCTTCATTGCTGGAGAGCTTGAAAACACCCTTGGTCGTTGCGTAGGACTTGCTGTAGCTCTGCAAGTAGTCCTTGGACCAAAGGGCAGCGCAATCGCCACACACAAAGTCGCCGCCTCGATGGTGGATATCGAGCTTGTTGTTGAAACCCTTGTCAAAGGTGTCTTTTGTGACCAGCTTGGCCAGATCACCCACCTGGAGTTGAGCGGCGCACATGGCGCACTGGCACGGGGCCGCAAGCGGGGTGCCCTTTTGCTCAACACCGGCAGCGCGGCGATAGAGTTGGCTCGACGATGGAATTTGCTCGAATTTGACAGTTGCAGACACGGTGTGTTCCCTTATTGTTCTTGGCTATAGCCGCTGCGATAGACGCGCCCGAAGCCCGTTACGCTGAAAAACCCGGCGTAAAACGCCCCTTCAAGGCGGTGACTGCTGCTGAAGGACACATTGAGCCGCGCCATCGTGGCCACCGGCTTGGGACCGTTCCAGATCGCCTCCTTCAAGACCATGGGGGTCCCAAAATGATCAATGACCAAGTCCAGATCGGGGAGGTCGTTCATCCACACATTGATCTGCTGTGTAAGGTCATCCTTGAGGCGGTTCTGCATTTTCTGGCAATGATCGGCGTCAAGACTGGCCTCACGCCAGCCAGCCCAATCGTCCTTTGGCCTTGCCACGACCCAGCGGGGCACGCTGTACTGCCAGCGGTGGTTGGTGAAGGCAACCGCTGGAGTCAGGTCCAGCATTTGGACCTCAAGCGTTCGCCCAGCCACATTGGCCGCCGCACGCATCACGTCCATCACCCGCTCACGCAACCGGACACTGGCCTGGGGCGAAGCGGACGTGATGCTCAGTGCCGTACTCGATTGATGCACCCTGTATTCATCAAGATCAAAGCCACTTATGCAAGCGCATGCCTTCAGTCCTTGTCGCCATTGCGAACTACCGCGCACGCCACAAGGATGGGCGAATCTCAGTAAAACCTGCTTTTCTTGACTTGTCATCATAAAAATACCTAAACTAATTATGTTTGTGTGAAGTGTAAGATATAGTCGGCACGTTTGAACTTAATAATTGGATTTATTTATGGCAACAACTCCCGCTCAACGCACAACGGTTTCAATTCGCGGCGTCATCACACTGACCGCCCACACCCACCAGACCTCACCGGACGGGAAAACGGAGGGGCTGACATCACAGGCCAAAACCTCTGTTATTTCACACGCGCCCGGTGGCAATTTCTTGATTCCGAATATTCCCTACATTTCCATGAATTCCGTGCGCGGATTGATCCGCCGCGCCGCAGGCGGCGTCTTGATGCAGGAATTGAGTCGTTCGAAACATCTGATCTCCCGTAACTTGTATCTATCAATCATGCGGGGGTCGTTCTCTCGCACCGGCATCAATGCGGGCGGCGCAAGTTACCAACAACTGATTGCGGCACAAGACAACCTCTTTGCAGGTTTGTGGGGCGGCGGTAGTTTCATGTACGAGTCCAAAGTGCGCGGCGAGCGCGATCTTTTCCCGATGCTTGAATGCACAAAAGACCTTTTCCCACAGCGCTACCAAGCGTCGTGTCTGAATGCCACGCCCAATCAGATCATTGAGAAAACGCTGATTGCTTCAAAAGATGATTTTGAGCGACTGCCCCAGTGGGATGTCATCGAGAACGTTGAGCAGGCTTACGAAGAGCACATGGCCAGCAAATTCGGCGCCAATCAAGCCAAACGAGATCAAAAGGCAACAGCAAAAGCCGACGGGGTTTTCCTCAAAGACTCTGAAAAGCTGAAAACCAACGACCTCAACACCTTCACCCAGGTCGAGGCGATCATTCCAGGCGTGCAACTGTATTTCGGCATGACGGTGCGCGATGCCACCGACGCTCAGATTGGCCTGCTGTTGGCAGCCGTCGCGTCTTGGGCCAACCGCAACGCACTTGGCGGCGGCGCGGTGCGCGGTCGTGGCTCCTTCACTGCAAGTCTGCAACTCTTTCAGGGTGGGGACGTGCAGGTTGACCAGGTGCTCGTCGGCGAAGCCCCCGGCTACACCTCGTCAACAGGCGTTGAGCCCTACATTGCGGCTATGCGGGCAGAGCTAGAGGCGGCGGCGGAGCCGGCTGCGTTGAGTGCTGTTTACCCGACAGACGTTGCAGTCAAAAAGGCACCAAAAATGAAAGCCAAAGAAGTGGCTACCAGCGAGGCGTGATATGGAGCCGCTACGCATCGAATTCAAACTGGTCGGGCCTTGGTCGCCGCCCGCGTATGGTGTGCATTTTGATGGACTCATCGCGCACGCGGTTGTACGCGATGCCCTGCGAACTGCCAGCGTGTCAGCACTGGGAGAAGAGCGCCAATACGACCACCTGATTTGTGATTTGCCATTTGAAAAATACGAATCAAAAGCCGGGTGGTGCTGGAAAGCGTCCAAGCTGCAAGTCATTGGCTTTCATGGCCAGCAGCGTCGCTACCTGACGGCCAAGACGCCGGTCAACGACATGGCCCGCGCCATCGGTGACGGCATCGTTGAAGCCAAGGGGGGATCGATCATCGATACCGTGCGCGGCATTGGCAAGAATGCGGCGCTGTACTACACGCTCGAGCACGCCGAGGAACTTCACGCGTGGTGCATCGGGGACAAAGAGGCACTTGAATCGCTGTTGCTGGAAATCGATGGCATCGGGGTTAAAACCCGACTTGGCCATGGTGCGCTGGCGCCGTTTGAAGACGGTCGGTTGTTTCGCGTGGTCGCCGACGAATCAGCCACGACGCGCTGGAAAAACCGCAATGCGCCGGACAAGCTGGAGGACACCATGTATCCGGGTATCGGCTCGACACATTCGCCCTACTGGACCAATAAAAGCTACTGCTGGATGCCATGCCAGGCTTAGGTGAGCACCTGCCGCGTGAGCTGTTGATTGCACTGCCGGACATTGAAACCGACTTGTATCGGATTCACCAACTCGTCTGGCAGCACGTGGCACGGGCCGTTGAGTCTCAGGGCAGATTCGCACGCCCTGAATTCATTTACCGCATTGATGGCGGAATGATTCGGGTTCGGGGCAACCTGCCGAAAAACAAGACATCGGTTTCGGCCTTTCGTGCGAACGCGCCAGTGCATCTTGATCTCGCGGCGGTATGGGGCTCTGAGCATGAAAACGCCGTACCAGAAGCTCACCTCGCGGACTGGTGCGCGGAAAAGATTGAATCTGCCGGCTTTAAGGTGGCAAGTCTTGCTGTGACCAATTTTCAATATAGATGTGGTGTCAAACACGCCACAGACAACCGCCAGAACATCAGAATCCCCGTAGCCAGTGTCACCACGACTGTGACTGCCGGTGACACGCTAGCGTGTGCGCTGACCTGGCGGCAAGGCATCGGGCGAGGTAAGCGTTTTGGTTTGGGTATGCTGGCCCATTGATTCTTTTAGTGCATGCTTGTGATCGGATAATCATGCATAAGTTCTTTACCACTGCAAGTCAAAGTGTAGGGTCATCGATATGAGTTTCGATATGCCCTTTCGTGTTCCTGCACCAGTTCGCATGGCGCACAAGAACAGAATTCCATATCTATTTTTGGAGAAGGGAATTCTGCGCGTCGATGGGCATTGCTTATTGTTATGCCAAGCAGAGTCTGCCATCGAAATACCTGGCTCGATGGTGTCATGTCTGATGATCGAGCCGGGCGTGAGCGTTACGCATGAAGCGATGAAGCTTTGCGGAGAAAATGGCACACTGCTGATGTGGGTAGGAGAAGGTGGAACCCGGTTTTACGCGGCTGCGCACGCACACCAAGATGCGTCAAGAGTTTTACGCCAGGCAGCAATCCACACTAACCAACGGGAGCGAATTGCTGCAGCGTCCCGGCTTTATGGGCTCATGTTTGATGACCACATGCCTCCAAGTTTTACCATCGAGAAGTTGAGGGGGCTAGAAGGATCGCGGGTGAAAGAGATTTACGTGAATCTGGCCGATAAACTTGGAATGGTCTGGCAAGGCAGAGAGGAAAAATCAGCCCTGAATACAAGCATCGGATTTGCCACCAGTTGCTTGTATGCGCTCTGCGAAGTAGCCATTCTTGCAGCGGGATACCATCCTGGCATCGGCGTAGTGCATAGCGGGAACCCGAGATCATTGGTGTTTGATTTAGCCGATACGGTGAAGTTTAAGACGGTAGTACCGCTGGCGTTTGAGATAGCAGCTACCAGTCCGTCCAACCTGAACATGGCTGTTCGGCATGGTTGTCGGGATTTGTTCTCTAGGGAAAGCATGTTTGAAACACTGCTTGGACATCTTGAAAATATCTTTGGGACGGATCATGATTGTCACGATTAGTCTGGTTGGACCCAGTACATCTGTGCGCGGCATGTTGCGGAACCTTTTCCTAGAACCTCAGGCACATCTGTTTGTAGGGTCCGTCAACACAAAGCAACTGCTCGAAGTTGTCTCCATACTAGAGAGATCAAAATGCGTCGGAATGATTGTTGCTCAGTCCAAGAAACATCCAATGGGTGTGCGACTCAAGCAACTCGGACTCAACGATAGGCGCATTATTGAGTACGACGGATTGCAGCTAATTGAAAAACCAAATTAAATCAACAACATAGATGTCAGAGTGCGCCCCGCGTTGCGCGGGGATTGAAGGAAGACACCAAAGAGTCCTGTGGCCGGGTTGAGGTGCGCCCCGCGTTGCGCGGGGATTGAAGGTAAAACCAGTCGACACACCATATAGAAACGCCGTGCGCCCCGCGTTGCGCGGGGATTGAAGGAAATCGAGCCATCCATTCTTCACAACTACTTCGTGCGCCCCGCGTTGCGCGGGGATTGAAGGCAATCTTTCCGCCTATTTGTCACGCGCCAAAGGTGCGCCCCGCGTTGCGCGGGGATTGAAGTTAATGGCAGCCAGTGGTTACCCGGTTGCAGGCGTGCGCCCCGCGTTGCGCGGGGATTGAAGGCTAGACTGGTGGCGCAACGGTTCTTGGCCACGGTGCGCCCCGCGTTGCGCGGGGTTTGAAGGAGGGCAGCACCGTCCACATGCTTCGCCATGGCGTTCGCTCCGCGTTGCGCGGGGATTGAAGGGATGCGCCACCGGTCCTGCTGAAACCACAGCGGTGCGCCCCGCGTTCCGCGGGGATTGAAGGATATGCCTCGTGATAATTCAACAGAACGCCGTGTGCGCCCCGCGTTGCGCGGGGATTGAAGGAACGTGTGGTCGATTTCGTAGACACCTGCATAGTGTGCCCCGCGTTGCGCGGGGATTGAAGGGAGTCCGATGGGCGTAAGAACACGCGAAAGCCGTGCGCCCCGCGTTGCGCGGGGATTGAAGGACATTGTGTTCGCCGATCCCAACTTTTCTTCTGTGCGCCCCGCGTTGCGCGGGGATTGAAGGTAGCTGTGCAGGAAGTCAGAGAACTGGCGAGGGTGCGCCCCGCGTTGCGCGGGGATTGAAGTGAATGATGATGTGACTGTTGAAAGTTTTGTGGGTGCGCCCCGCGTTGCGCGGGGATTGAAGGGGTGTTGGAAGAGGGACGGCGATGACCACAAAGTGCGCCCCGCGTTGCGCGGGGATTGAAGGTCGACAATATCCAATTGGCAGTCACGCTGTTTGTGCGCCCCGCGTTGCGCGGGGATTGAAGGTAGGCAAGATCATCCCTTTGGTGGACACTGCGGTGCGCCCCGCGTTGCGCGGGGATTGAAGGATATGGCAACTCTATTGAGGCATGCAGCTGAGGTGCGCCCCGCGTTGCGCGGGGATTGAAGGGTAAGGTACAGAGGCACAGGTCAAGTGTCCAAGTGCGCCCCGCGTTGCGCGGGGATTGAAGGTTGGGCTTGGTCCCAAGCCAGTACAGGTTGTCGTGCGCCCCGCGTTGCGCGGGGATTGAAGGTAATAGGCGCCAGTCACTGTGATGCGGTTGTGGTGCGCCCCGCGTTGCGCGGGGATTGAAGTGAAAACCTGTCTTGATGAGGTTCTGAAATCGCGTGCGCCCCGCGTTGCGCGGGGATTGAAGGAAGTATCAAGCCGCCCTGGCGACCCAGCGTTTGTGCGCCCCGCGTTGCGCGGGGATTGAAGGTTACTGATCAGATCAGTACGAGTCGCGCCACAGTGCGCCCCGCGTTGCGCGGGGATTGAAAGAGTGTTCATGGAACGGCACGAAAATCCAGCACGATTTATTTTTTAGTCAATTGTGTCTTCTTCATTGCCCTGTGCAAAGGACCAATTCGGCGCTGGCGGCCCGCAGGCTCGCTTGGCAATTGCGCCGTTTGAACTCTCTTCAACAGGGCGCTTATTCTCTGTTCACCATTTTCAACTCGTTTGGTCAAATCATTTGCTTTACTTTGAATCGACTCAAGCTGGAGGTTTAGAGACTGGTTTTGCTGTTTCGTGGCCTCAAGCGCCAGCCCCATCTGGCGGTTTTCATCCAACGTGAGAAGGCGCTTCTTACGCTCATCACTCTCGGCAGCAGTCAGGCGTGCATTGGTCACCTCAAGCGCGCGCAACTTTTCCTCCATCAAACTGCCCCTGGTGACTGCAACCGCCTCCTTTGAAGCCGACTGCTGCAATCGAGACTGGACAGAATCTAGAGATTGCGCGAGTTCGCCGATCCGATCATTCTTCTGTTCCAACGCAAGCGTCAAATGTGCAACATTGTCATTGGCTGCGCCAAGCCTTGACGACAACGCAGCTTGATCGGCCTCCAACAACTCAACCTCCTTCCTGGCAAGAGACTGAATCCGCTCAAGCTCCTGTTGGTGGGCAGCCTGAACTATCGCCATTTCCTTGATGGCGCTCTGAGACAGTGCCGCGCGCAGTTCTCCCACGATCTCGTCAAACATGGCGGCCACCCGCTGGGCCAGGTCAGGCGACACCGTGCTTAGCGGAAGCCGGGTGCGGTAACCCTTGGCCACCTTATTCCGAAAGGTGGCTACTGCCTCTGCAGCCGTGCCAGCGGTCCCCAGCGGCAACCTGGCGCATGTGGACTCTCGCTTACGGTTGAACGCCCCAACAAACTCCATCAGTTGGGCGCCATTGGGCGTTTCTTCATAGCGCACCAACAATTCTTCCAGAATTTCTGCGTACGCGAGTCTTGCGGTGGTGCCGGAGTCCGCCAGCCGGGCAAGCACGCCCGACAACTCAGCCAGCGCATCGTTGAGGTACGAATTGGCATTCTCGCCACCAGTTCCAGACGAAAGAATTTTACGAATCACGCCGATCTCCAAGTGCTTATTTAAAGTAACGCTCATGGTAACAGTTATCACGTCTTACGTCATAAACATCACTTCAAGACCGTTGATGTTGTTGATAATTGGATATATCAACAACATCGCAATTGATGGCAGGGGATTGGCGTCGGGAGAGAGATAGTCAGGTGACACAATAATGTCCCCTGGATTGGCCGAAATCGCGACGCAAACTTACCCCCCGGGGCAAAACTGCGACACAAACAAGTACCATAGTCTCCGCGGGCCAACCGGCGAAGCAAAAGTGCCTCACCAATAAATGGTGCAACCATTGGAGCGAGCCCAATGTTGTGACACTTTTAGTTCCAAAAATCAGGAACTAAATTTGTCACTTGGCGAATCTGGCAAGTAAAAGTGTCACTTTGCACATTTTTTCGCTCCACGAAATTCGATGAAATCGTCACGTCTGCGCAAAAAGCGAGTCTGCATGCAGGTTGCACATGGGTATGTGACACTTTTACTTCGCCGGATGGTGGTGGGTCGGTCGAAACGGCGATCTGCATCCGCCCTGATTCCTCATCACCCGGCAACCGCCCGCAAGTCCCCCGCCCCAATCGGCATCATGAACTTCATGCTGTGCGCGGCAGGGGCAGTCAACCACCCCTGGTACCGGTCTGGCGGCAAGATGACGATTATTCGCTTTTCGTCTGTCGGCTTGTGAAAGTGACTCATCAACGGATGCTTGTCTGCATTGATCGTCAACATCGTGTAGCTGTAAACGAGCTCGCCCTTGGGTGACTTCCAGAATGCCCAGAGCCCGGCAATCCCCATGGGTTCACCATTGTCGAGTTCAATGCGAGTCGGTATCGCTTTCCCGCTGCGCCAATCGGGCTCATAAAAGGCCTCGGCCGGGATGATGCAATGCTGAGCTCGCTTCCATGCTTCCCGAAAACTGGGCTTGGCTGCCACGGTCTCGGTGCGGGCGTTGTAGGTGTGCCGGGCAATCGTCGTGTCCCCTGCCCAGTGTGGCACCAGGCCGAACAATCCGGTCAAGGCTTCGCGCTGCGGCACGGCTTCGTCGCCGACGTCGGCATGGGGATGAAGCCGGATGAAAGGCCCCACGTAGCCAGGCCAGAGATCATGTTTTCCGGGCTCGGCCGGCGGCTCAACACCGAAATGGCGCCGGAATTTATCCGCTTCCTTGAGGGCTTGGTAATGACTGCACATGAATTTATGTCGATCCAAAGACCCGATCTGACCAATCAAGCTCAACGGTCCAATTTTGATCCGGGCCCAGAGCATCGTATTTTCGACCGCAGGCTTCCATTGCGATTTCACCTGCGTTGCGCCAGAGAGTGGCCCATTGATATTCTTCCTCTGTAAGCGGGAATACGCCATCACCGTCATTGCTGTCCGTCTCGGCGAAATTTTCCTGCTCCAAAGCGGCCTGGGCGGCAGCGTAGGGGTGAACGTCGATGGCATTGAAAGCGTCCCAGACGGCCGCAATGCCCCGTTTAATGTCGGCTTGGCTAGCACCTGGCGCGGTCAGCACCAAGAAGGTGTCCGGCTTTTGATTGTGTCGATCGATCGTGTTCATGGTCTCACTCCAAGTCTCAGTATTTATCGTACCTTGATGACTCGGCAATTGCCAGTCATTGCTGTCTGCCAACCGCGACATATACTGTATGGATGATCAGTACACTCTCGCCGCAAAAACCGGTGCTCATTTCCGACGCTCCGCTGGTGGCGTTGCTGCTTAAAAACCGGGTCTGCGCCGGCTTCCCGTCACCAGCAGAAGACCTTGGCGCGCAGCGTATTGACCTCACTCAGTTGCTTGTGACGCATCCTCAGGCGACATACTTTCTTCGTGCAAGCGGGCAATCCATGATCGAAGCCGGGATTTTTGACGGTGACATCCTGGTGGTCGACCGTGCCATCAAGCCGCGACACGGACACATCGTTATCGCGATTCTGGACGGTGATTTCACGGTCAAGCAGCTCCATCAGCGCCAGGGCCGCATCAAGCTCAAGGCCGCCAATCCGACGTTCGCGGAGATCGTGCCGAAGGACGGCCAGACCATTGAAATCTGGGGTGTTGTTACCGCCACCATCAAGCAATTATTGAGCTGATTTTTCGTGTACGCCCTCGTTGATTGCAATAATTTTTATGCCAGCTGTGAACGCGTGTTTCGCCCCAGTTTGCGGGGCATACCTGTGGTCGTGCTCAGCAACAACGATGGCGCGTGCGTAGCGCGCAGCGATGAGGCTAAAAACCTTGGAATCAAGATGGGCGAGCCTTGGTTCAAGGTCCGTCACCTGGCGGAGTCCCATGGATTGGTCGCGTTGTCCGCCAACTTTGCACTCTACGGCGACATCAGCGATCGCGTGATGAGTCTGGCGGCCGGGCTCGGAGTCAAAACTGAAATCTATTCCATCGACGAATGCTTCGTCACCGTGGATGGGATTCCCGGCGACCTGGTCGCGCGAGCCCACAAAATTCGCGCACGGATACTCCAGTGGGTCGGAATTCCCTGTGGGATAGGCATCGGACCGACCAAAACGCTTGCGAAGCTGGCCAATCATGTCGCCAAGAGTGCCGAAAGGAAGCCAGGCAGCTACCCCGTGCACCTGGCCCAGGTGTGCGACCTTTCTGGACTGACGCCGCCAGAGTTGGAATCCGTGATGGCGGCCACCGAGATCAACGAAGTATGGGGCATTGGCCGGCAACTTACCAAGCAGCTAAACGAGTCCGGTATCACCACCGTTCTTGAATTGGTCCGCCTGGATCCGGCCATGGTCAGAGCCCGGTGGTCGGTCATCCTGGAGCGCACGGTGAGGGAGCTCCAGGGCACCTCATGTATCGCATTCGATGACGCACCGTCGCCCAAGCAGGAGATCGCCTGTACGCGCTCGTTTGGGCATCCGGTTACGGAGTTGCGTGAGCTCAATGAGGCCGTTACCGAGTTCGCCAGTCGTGGCGCCGTCAAGCTGCGAAAACAAGGCAGTCAGGCCGGCCAAGTCATGGTGTTTATCCGCACCAGCCCATTTCGCAAGGATACGCAGTACAGCCGGTGCATCACGGTGCCGTTGCGGCGGCCCAGCGCAGATACCGCGGCGATTGTTGGCGCCGCTCTGTCTGGTCTGCGAGCGATCTACAAGCCCGGGTTCAAATATGCCAAGGCCGGTGTCATGCTGCTCGACCTGCAGTCGGACACAGTGCAACAAACCGAGCTCGATTTCGAGGAGGACGCCGGCCCAGATCGTGGCCGTCTCATGGCTTCCTTGGATGAGCTCAACCACCGGTACGGCCGGGGCACGGTGTTGATGGCCAGTGCCGGGCTGGCCGGAGATAGGCGGGTTTGGTCCATGAAACAGGAGCGCAGAACGCCGGGGTACACGACTTGCTGGGCAGAGATCCCCGTTGCACGAGCTTGACATCCTCTGCGCCCTGAAGGCATGTGACACACTATTTCTTGCAAAACAGTGTCACTTTTACTTCGCCGGATGGTGCCAGACCAAATGTCGGGTCGCCGTCTTAGCAGGCGTGGTATCCAATGTAGAAAAATCCGTCCAAGGCCCCAAACGACAAAACCCCCGGATGCCAACTGAGGCAACCGGGGGTCGATGGTTTTGAAAAAGCAGAATGCGGTACGGCCTCCCAAGCTTGCGCCCTAGCCCTGAAAACTTCCGGCCCAGCGGGACGGTGCATCTCGGACAGGGGATTTAGACCACCCAGCCCTGCGGCTGGATGGCAAGTGATGTGGTTTCGATCAATCCACTGGAAATGGTTTGTCCACTGCTTCGATTTGTTGCTCAAGGCTCAGGGCCGCCCACTGTTCGACAGGCATATCGAGCAGGCTCCAAGTCACGCGAACCGCATCGGCCCATGCGCCATCAAGGGCGGCTTGGGCGGTCTCGAATGAACTGTCGCACCCATCAGTTGAAGAGGTCCAGATCCATTTGCCAGGTTGATCGTCGTCGGTGTCAACGTCATAGCCCAAGCGTTCGAGCACGACAAGCCGTGGATCGCCAGCAATTGGCCGAGCATCACTCGCGGCCCTTCTGGCTACCGCACAGTCCTCGTTTTCCTGACAGGCCGCGCGGGTGAAATAGGTTTCAAATTTCTCGAAAAGACTCATTTCACGAATGAAGCCTTCGAGGTGAACAATTTTGGATTGGTCATTCCACCCTTGGTTCTGACAAGTTTTGGCCCAAGCAGCCTCGGCGCTCAGAATGGTGATTCCGCTCATGTTGTATTTCTCCTGTTTTTGCCTGAAGGTGATGCGTCCCAACGGGACATTGACACCTATGCAAGCAATTGGTTGATGATCCACCAGCCGAACGGCTGGTGGATCTGTTTTGGGTTTCAGTGCGGGTTGCCCAGCACGTTTTTGATGACCACGTCCTGCTGGTCCGGCGTCATCCCTGGGCACAAGGATTTGACGAAGGAAACAGCGCGGTCACGCGTGACTTGAGTGAAGTCGATGCCTTTGCACCGAAGGGTCACCGCCACCATTTGGTCGAGAATTGACATTTGTATCTCCTGATCTTTGACCAGGACCAACCCAGCTCTGCCGGGAAAGGTCCCGGTGGGGTTGAAATGTTTGAAATGCTGACTCTAGGCCAACGAATTGCGCGCGAAGGCACAAAGTCCCGTCAGTATAGCCATAAACACCACGCCGTGACCCAATCCGTGCCAAACAACGATCAACGATCAACGATACGTTATCATTTGACCACTGCTGACCCGGCAGCCCGGATGGGAAATGGGAAGACGTAATTAACCCTGACGATTTGCAATTGCAAGTCAACACTGGAGAAACCATGGACATCTCGTTCCTGAAGGCCCTATCTGCGGCCGTTCGAAATCAAATCACCAATCTGAAATCCCAGACAAAGCGCTTGCACAAGGGATCTGGCGCCGTCTTTGGCACCACGTATCCATTGGAAACCATCAGGGAAGCGGTCGCCGTTGCCAATGGTTTCCGGAACTGGACGGAGGTGCAAAACCTCTCAAATAATGTCGGACAGGATCGCTCTTTGCCGGCATGGCATATCCACTCGCGAAACGCACGCCATGAGGCATATCTACATGCACTGTGGCAAACCGACGCAGAGATGTCTCAGATACGGCCGGTCGTTGTGCTGGGCGAGGTCGAGTACGCGGCATATCCAGCCGTGTGTCTATGGATTGAACAGATTTCCGCTCGTAAGGTCCCTGGCATCATCGCCATTGACACCACTGCGGACACGTTGCAAAAAACGCCGATCTGGACCGCCGCCAAGGATCTCGGTGTGGCAGACATTTTTCAAAGATTCCGAGTCATCGATACCCGTGAGATCAGCGTCCCCCTTGCACTTACGGCGACCGCACGCGATTGGCGCGATGCGGTTGCGGCCGGACTGTCGGCTGTGGACAGAAAAGTTCTGGAAGACTGCAAACTGCTGGAGAACTTCGAAGAACTGCTTCAAGGATACGGGCACATTCGCAACAAGGAACGCATCGATGATTGCGACGGCTACGTGCTGTGCCAGGCCGCCGGTGCAATTCAGAATCCAAAGTTGGTAAATGTTGCGCAGTTTGAGGGGGCAGAGGCGCAAACGCAACACTACATTCATAAGTATTTCGAAAAGGACTCGCAAGGTTTTCCTAAAGACGAGGTGGACCGGTTTGCTGAACTAATCAAAGGAGTGGAAAAGGTCATTTCTAGCGTTGGGATTTTGCTTCGCCACGAAAGCCTCCACCGTCCCACCGTTGTACTTTTTGATGAAAACAAACCAGTTTCGGTTGTAATTGCCTCACTCATCCGCTCCATGTACTACAGTGCCTTTATTAACGATCGCGCGATTCGGCCGTTCCTGTATTGCAGTACCGAAAATCGGAATTGCCTCCCCGGCATGCTTCACTTTGGAACCGAGTCCGTGGTGGTCACGGGTGAACTCAGTTCAGAAGCTCCGGTTTGGAATACTCATCACACGCGCAGTCCCCTGTTCATTACAGCTGCCGCGGATGGACTGCGAGTTTCCGGCAAATGGGCGCCCACCATCGAACAAAATTGCGTCTGATCCGAACTAAAGGCAAGAAAATGAACATCGCAGACATCAACCCAGAAGTATTGCGGCACCTGGCTGATCGCAAAGAAAACAATGATTGGCACGCGCGACACCAGCGCATTGACGCCGCCATGACGCCAGAGTGGAAGGCCAAGATGGACCAGGGCCTTCGTGGGGTGATGGTTGAAGCCTCATCGAAGCGCAGCAAGCTGGCAAAACTGTACTCGCTGCTGGACATGACCAACGAACTCAAGGCCCCTGAGGCGGCATGTAAGGAAGGTTGCGATTACTGCTGCCACATGCAAGTCGAGATTGCCGGGATTGAAGCCAAACGGATAGCCGAGTTCACCGGAAGAAAGGCCGTCGAGCTTCGCCAGGGGAGGCACACGACGCCGGCCCACCAACTAGGCAAACAGGAAACACCATGCCCATTTTTGACCAATAAACGGTGCACCATTTATGAAATTCGCCCTTTTGTCTGTCGCGATTTGCTCGTGCTAGACAAAGACGCAATGGCATGCAGCTTCGAAAATATGTCACTTAGTCTTGGAGATGACCCCCAGTCGCTACCCGTCCCGCAAATCAGCGCGCGGCCCGTCGGGCATGCGTTTGCCGCATTGACCTATGGAACCGATGCCTTTGCGGATATACGGCAATTCTTCCCATGAGCTAATTGCGGGCGATCACTTGTTTTCACATTCGCACACCGACGAAGGCGAACGCGGACGTCAAGAACACCAGTTTTTGCTGCCCCAAACGTGGTGCCACGCGTTTGAAAGACCGGGCTCTACATCGCGCAAGCTGACATACCGCGTTGATGGCAAACCCGACAACCCCATCGGTTTTCGGCCAACCATTCTTGATGAAGGAATGCCACCTGCGTTACATCTGCTGATCGCGACAGGCACACACTGACAACTTAACGCAAGTCGGTACAGCGCGCCGGGTGTCCAAGGGCGAACATGCGTTGGATCGTCCCAAAAGCTTAAAAAACTGTGATCTTCAGAGTCGCTGGACGCATTTATCAATGCGGACAACTCGCTTGGCGCTTCAATCCAAATGACGCCGCCAGGCTTCGTAATACGCATCAATTCAAGCATAAAAACGGTCGGCTCCTGAACATGCTCAAGAATATGGCTGGCAACAACCACGTCGGCAACATCGTCGTCAAGATCAATGGCCAACCCATGAATGCAGGCGAACGCGGTCCCGACAGGCCTTCCTGGCGGTTCGAGTTGGTCCACCCCAATGAGACGGGCCTCGGCACGGGTGCAGTGCGCCGCCAATCTCCACCCATAGCAACCGCAATCAACTACCGTTGCACCTCGAACAATACAGTCTTCCACCTCTGGAGCTTGTTCGCCACACGACGTTCTGACCAGTCCGGCAGTACCGGCAGAAACGTCAACCATTTTGAACTTCTTTCTTAAGGTCTTTGTCCACCACCGCCGACAGCCACCGGCCAGGGGCATAAACGGCATAGGTTGGGCAATCAGAAAATTGTGGGGACCCCCGCAAAAACAAATGACCATCTTCAACGATGGCGGTCCCTTGATGGTCGACTGCCCCATCTGGAAGCGTGACATGGATAGGCATCTCAACGCCAGAAACAATAACGCGATCTGCATTGCTCATGCCGGACTCTCGCTTTCTAAATAATTAACAGAGACGAACAAACTACCTCACCGATCAAACCCGCGGGACTTGTTGCTGCCATATTCAGGCGAAGGTCAGTTTGACGGGGTCTTCACTTTGGTGCGCTTTGGCTTTTTGATCGGTGCCTTTTTCTTGCGTTCAGTGGGTCCGTTCGTTTCGACCCATAGGCGGCCTGTGCACTCTTGGAGGCTGCGAATGGAGACCGTCTCCCATTCCGGCTCTTCTTCGAAAGCCAACCGGGCGCGATCCAAAACAATAACGACGCGCTGTTTTTCGCTCTCACGCGGAGGCCATACCGGCTTTTCCTGCAGCTTGTGCGGTATGTGGCGCTTTACGTCTTCCCCGGTGACTTCGCTCGAAAACTCGGGCAATGAGACCCGAAGGTAAACCATGGCGCTTGGATCAAAGTCCGTAATTTCAACGTACCCGCGCGAGCGCATGATGGCCCTCAGTTCGGCGGCGAGCAGGAACTTGTGCGCGGTGTCACAGGGCCATGGCTGAATATCTTCGATGTTCAATCCAAGTCGCAAGGCAGCGATCAGGTCATGGTGGTTGGCGTAGCGCGCACCCTCATCATGCAGAACGGAAATATTCCAATCCCTAATAAGCAGGCCATTGGACTGGCTGCCCAACCCCTGCGGTTCATTGAGCAACGTATAGGAGATCTTTCGCCTGAGCTTTCGTGGGCGTAGGTCGGCCCGCAAGAGCGCGATGTCTTTGGCCAGGGGAAGGGGCAACAACTCTACTCGCTCACACGTTACAAAGGCACTTAGAACTTTCTTGGCCACCACAGTGGGTGCAAGTACAAGTTCTTCCAACGAACCGGCGTTTTGAACCTCGGCCCAGGCCTTTATTTCCACGACGCGATCGCCGCACAGGTCGCGTAACGCTTGGCGCATGCGAACCAGGGCCTCGTCACGTGTATGGCCGATGGCCAGGACAGTCGGTGAAGATCCAAAGGTGCTCATTTGCACTTCCCAGTGCACGCTCTGGGGGTCGGCCCTTACTTCAATCGGATCAGCAACATCGAGCGAACTACTGCGGGCGTATGCCTTTAACGACTCGTCCTCCGTACCAGCCGCAAGGTCAAAGACCGTGTCCACGACATAAACAGGGGAGTCTCCCGGTTCACCGCCAATCATTGACAGAATGGGGTCATCAAGACGGGCTAGGTCCAGCAATACCTGACGGCGCTGCTCAATGGGCAGTTCATCAATACTCGTGCCCGGTAGTCCAAGTCCCGACATTTTTCAATCCTTAGTTCACAACTCAGCAGCATTTTGGTTCAGATTTGTGTTTATTCCCGCCATATCGCCCTAAATCAGAATTGCGGCGAGTTTTTGATGGGTTTTTTGGCGTATCCAACTGCCATTTCTAAGATCATTTGGGACATGCGAGTATTTCAAGAACTTTTGGGCGACGAAGTGAGTGACCAGCTTCTGTGTGAGCGCTTCGGCGTTGAGGTGTACCGGGTTAGGGATACCTGTTTCGGTGAATACCCCGAGGATTGGCTCGAAGTTCAAGACCTCGATAAGTTTTTCGTTTCAACGCTAGCTGGCTCATTTGATGCGGAGGTCGTCAAGGCGATTCCACTGGCGATTTCGGTCGACAAAGCGCAATCTCTGGCCGTAGGACATCTGGGATTGCGTGAGTTGCCGCTCCCGATGGCGCGGCCAACATTCAGCCACGAGACCGTTGAACTTCAGTCCGGTGAGGAAGTCAATTAGCGACCGCCGATCGTGCCAGGAATCCTGCCGGGCTTTAATGGTTCCAGTTGATTTGTCATGAATTTATGAATCTCGCGGCGGGTTCCTGACCATTGACTTGCCTATCCCGTAACTCAGCGTTAGCCCCAAATAAAAAACCCCCGGAAGCCGACTTTATGGGTCAGCCTCCGGGGGTTTAATTTTGAAAATATGCCAAGCAATATCTCAGTGACCCAACTGGTTTCACCATATCAAGTCAGTTTGCGCGGAAGATGTTGTAGCCTTCCTGGACCAGGCCTGGCGCGCATCATCGGGCAGATCACAGTACCGCACCGACCGTTTGAGCACGTCTGCCAGGTCGTAGTCCAGGCACAGGCCCAGACTATCTTTGAAAGCGGTGCGCCGCAAAATCTCGTCATGCTTCGCGGTTTGCGCTGCGTTTAGCTGGATAGCTCCGTACATCAAATACCATTTGTAGCCATGCGTGATCGATCCCGGCAGGGCCGACCCGACGCCCTGCCGGTGTTGTTCCAGCAGTCGATCCATTTCGAAGTCCATGATCATGGCCGTAGATTCCGAATCAACCTTGAAGGAGGACTCTGTTTCCAGGTCCCAGATCAGATTACCGCTTCTTGTTTCCTTGATACTTGGACCGCAGGCGCTTATCTCCAGCAACGACTCCATATAGGAGTCCCGAAGCCCGGAAATCTCCGATGTCGGCAGGGAATCATCCCATTGCGTTCCCACGTGCAGGAACATCGCCGGTGGCATGTCATGCCTGGGCACGAGATCGACCTCTGGAATGTCGTAACGCACTCTGTCGCTGCGAATATCGTCCGCATCAGCCCATGCAGTGAACGGCCTGGCCATGCCATTGAGCGACCAGTACGCATCGAGCGCGAGAATCATTTCGTCGGAGAAGATTGTGAATTTCGGATGCTGTCCGGCCCGCCGAGCTCGCACCGCTTCGTCGTGCTGCAACTGGATCATGTAGCGGTAGATCTCGCGCACCATCGCTGGTGAGTAGGTGTCAGGCTCAATGGCGATGAAGCCCGCCTTGATTGTCCTGCCGATCCAGTGGCGTCGCGTAAGGTCGTAGCGCGTGTTTCGGATGAAAACGTTCAGCTTGTTCAAGCCCGCCGCATACTCGTACATCGGATCGTATGCGACCATATTGGCAAGCGACTTGTCCTCTGCCTGCTGACACACCCAGCAACCGGTTCGCGTGCCACAGCCGCCCTTTTTCCGCTTGGCCATGCCGTCTTGAATGACCGACGCGACGATAGCGCAACTTTGCCCTTCGGCATGGGCGTAAATGCGCAGCGTGTCACGAAAGTCAGAATAGGAGGACTCACCGACTGTCCTGGTGCCTAGATATTCAAACACAGTGTCAGTTTCCCACTCCGCGATGGGCGCCAAGATCAAATCACCGTCGCTGTTGCGGACCGGAGAAAAGTCGTTTTCACCCCTGAGCAGCATGTTCAATGACCGTTTTTCTGATTCATCGAAGCGAGTGCCAAGGATCGTGACGGCTTCCGGTAGTCCGGCTTGTGCAAGTTCCCTGAAAACGCTTTTTCTCATGGATACCTGCGAAGATATTTTCAAATCGTAAGAGCAGTCCGTGTTTTGGCCTGCGAATGAAGGCAGCCCACGGCCCGACAAAACCTTTAGCTGCCAGGTAGACAGCAGTGCAGGTTTTGCGATTCTGGTAATGACACGAAATCCGTGCTGCTTACCAAATGCCTCCATCTTTTTCAGTTCTTTGCGATAGTGCGCCGTTATTTCCGGGTTCTCCACCAGCGTGTCACCGGTCGTGACAATCACTAGCGGTTTATGGCTGGTGGTCTTAGCAAGCATTCGCGCGGCACACAGAACAAGGTCTGCGCACGTTCCTGAATCTTTACCTCCACTAAAACTTACGCAAATTGGTGTGCCGGCTTCGAAGATTCGCGCTATCGTCGCCGTTGCCCGTGCGACCCGTTCCTCAAGAGGAATCGTAATCACCGGCAGGTCGAACAGAGATATTTGATCTCTTCTCATTGTGATTGCCTCAAATTTGAAAACTGAGACAACGCCCACTGGGCGAGTCCCAGCGGGTTAAGTATTTCAGCGACCAGCCGCCAAGAAGGCGGTTGACTGCTGCTGCAAGCCTTGCGGCTAGTGTTTTGATTTGATACGGGCCCATGCCACAGCAGCGGGTGCGCTGAGCAGGCTTGGGTCATCCACGTCCATACCTTCTAGCACGGACCATTCTTCGGCCAGCGCAATGACAGCGGCGGCAGGTTCTTCAACCATCTCCCCCGTGCTGATGTCCATGATCGCGTGCCCTTCACCGTCGAGGGCAGACAAGCTGCGCTCCATGTGAAGACCCTGTGTGGCCAACTGCGCTTGAATTTCATCTTGGCGCGTCATTGGTGCTACATGGCGCAGGCACTCGGGACAGAAAGGCACCGCGTGAGTGGCTTCCGGCCACTTGCACAAGGCGCATGGGACCATCTGGTCGGCTTGATCCGCTTCATACTTTGGGGGATCACTGCGCGTTGCTGCGTCGGCGTCTGCCTGTTTTGCAGTCGACTGCGTTTTGAACAGTTCCTTCTCCTCTTGTAGGTGCGCCGTCAACCCAACAGAGAAGCCCAGCGAAACGCTATTCAGAACCGAAAAGAGGTTTGAGTAAGGTGCGCCTGGCGTGGTGTTGAAGTAGAAGCCACGGTAGAGGGTCTTGTCGGATCCAGCGAGCAGGCGTTCCATGCCGAAGATTTGGTCGGGAAATATGACCTTGATTATCAAAGGTGCGTACACATCGACCAATTCCACTTCGATGCAAATTTCCGCTGGTTGGTTGGTCACCGCGCTATGCGGCGTGATGTTAACGATCAAACGGGGAACGCGCTCCAGTGCCGGGCAGACAAGGAACAAAAGAGTCTCGCACGGATAAAAGGCGATCTGTGCCGTTCCGCCGTGCTGCAGCTGCAAGGGCATATCCCCTTCCATGACACGCGCTGCCATTGCAGCCATGATGCTCAGTTTAAAAAACTGAGCCAGGGGCGTATCCTTGCTGCCAAAGAGATTAACTGCAAGTAATTCACGAGTTTTCATTGGGAGTCCTTTTTGATTTGACCCAATGAGTTCTGCCCGACGGGCAAAACCCGCAGGGTGATTGATTAATTTGCCGCCGCTGCTTGCGCAGCATGGGGCTTCGATTCGAGAGGGCAGCTCGGATTCAAGCCGCGCCAAAACAGTTTCCAGCGCCAGCAGTTGAGCGTCAACAGGTTAGTTGCGCGTGGATTGCCCACGCGTCTGCTGAGTGCAGAACTCACGTTTTCGGTTTCTGAATTGCCTTTTTTCTCGTCATTGAAAATGACAAAGAATCGACCGCGGATACCGGGAGTAGTCCCGGTCAGGTCAAATGAATTGAAATGCTGACGCGCAGTCAACGAATCTCGCCAGAGCGAAAAGTGACTTCAGTATAGCAACTTATGAGGTTTTTGAGTGTTTTGAGCTGGACCAAATGCCAAAACCCGACGCAGGACTTCGCCTGCCGGTTTGTCTCGCTCACACTGAGTCAAATCCAGTCAACAGCCAAAGAAGCGCACCCATATTGGCGAAAACGGTGAGCCCCAGCACCCATTGGAAAGCCTGCTTCTTCGTCTTGTGCCGGAGAAATCGCAAGGCGACCAAGGCCCCCGGCCACCCACCGGCCAAAGACAAAAGATGGAGCGTGGATTCCGGCGTTCGCCACTGACCCGCTTGGGCCGCGCGCTTGTCCTTCGCATAAACGCCAAGCGTAATCAGGCTGGCCAGGACGTACCACGCAATGAGCGTCAGAACTGAGCCAGCGCCATTAGCCATGTGAAACCAGGGCGGCCGGCCCCTTGAGCAGGGCAAGATTGGACTGCGCCGCTACCAGGTCTCGCTCCAACTGCTGTGAGCGGTCGATCATTGCTCGCTCACGCAACCGCGACTCGTCCAAACCTGCTTCGAGCCGCTGAATGTGCGCCAGCGCCAGCTTTTCTCGTCCCAGGCACTCTGTAGCCCGAACGGATTCGGCCTCTTGTTTGGCTGTGGCCACCGCCTCCGCTTGTCGCGCCGCTGCGACCGCATTCTCAATCTCGCGCAGCCGATCCTGTAGAGTGGCGTTCTCCGCTTCCAGCCGGGGCACCCCTTCCACTCGAATTTGCGCCCGCACGAGGTCCTGGCGCACCGCTTCGGCTGTCTCGCGCTCACTCTGCGCCCTGCCCTGCGACAAGGCAACTTGCTCGGCACAATCCTGTCGGACTTGCTTAATCTCGAGCGCTCGTTCATCCAACTGCCCGTTTGCTGTTGAACTCGCTCATTGGCTCCATTGAGCGCGACTTGCAGCCGTGCAACCAAGTCCTCTGCCGCCCTGCCCGCTGCGGCGATGACTTCGGCATCGGCAATGACCTCAGCGGCCCGTGTATCGGCCTCTCTGGCGGCTTCGACAGACGCTATGGATACCTGCCGGGCAATGAGCTGGATAATCGCTGGGTTGATGGCTATATCCGGTACTGGCAACGAAGTAGACCGACTCGCCTTCCACTCATTGATCAATGGCGAGACCGCGTTTGGTGAGCCACCACCTAGTTCGTCAATGACCGAACGAACAGAAACACGCCCTCCCCGGTCAACGATGCTTTGGGCGGCAGTCGCCACGGACTCGGGGGTAATTAGCTTGCTCATCAGTGATTCCCAAAATATCGATTGAAAAGATAACAGGTAACAGATAACAGAGATAACGTTATCTGTTATCTTTGCCCAATTATGAACCGATTCATAGTTTCACATTCACAAGCATAGCGCGAGGCAGCGACACCTCGACAGCCGCCCGCATTCCTTGACGCAGGCATAGTCCAAAAGGTGTTGTCCATGGGTTGCAACCGTTCGCAGGTGTCTAAAAACTTGCCAAACCATAGACCACACCGCATCATGATGTCGTGCAAACAAAAACAGAAACAGAAACAATGAAAACCACATCCAGTGCCCAGGACGGCGGCAATCTGACCACCCGCGAATCTCTTTGGTACAAGGCCCAGGTCCTCATCATCCTCGCGCTCGTGCTTGCGGGTATGGCTCGCGGCTACACCTTGATGATCGAGCAAGGCCAGGAAGCCTTGCGTGCAAGCGCTACCCTGAGCGCCGTGCATCTCTCCGATTGTCTGACAAAGTATTCAGTCAGCGATCAAGCCACGGCCTGCAAGAAACAGTCAGAAGAAGCCGGGAAGACCGCGTTGGATGCAGACACGATTGCCGAAAAATTTCCGAACAAGCAGTTGCTTGACTTTCTTGGCTCGGACAAAGCGCAATGAACTCGGAAATCGCGCGCTCTGATGGCTTTGATTTCCAGCTTCCGGCCGTAGGTCAGGGCAACGCCCCGATCTCAGCGGATGCCCAGGCGATGGGGCAGTGGCTGGCGATTTACAAGCTGCGCAGTCCGAACACATTCAGAACCTATTTCAAGGAGGGCAAGCGCTGGCTGGCGTGGCTCGAATTTCGACGTGGACCTACTCAGTCATCACACCTTCAAGTAGCTTCAGAAGACGACGTACAGACCTACCTTCTGGCCCTGGGCCGCCCGGAAGACAAGCGAGGCTCCGAGGACCAACCGTTCCAACCTACCGTCCTTCCTGGGCACTTGCTGACCAAATATCGGCTGACCAGCCAGCCTTTCCTGAAAGAGCATCTTCCCCGTTCCATGGCGCATGCGCTGTCTTCGGTTTCGGCGCTTTATACGTTTCTTGGCAAGTCCATCGATTCCGGGAGCGAAGCCTACGTCAGACACAACCCTACGTTGCGGTTGTCACGGCTAATGGACCACCGCGTCCACAAGGTATCGCGTCATTTTTCACCGCGCGTGTACGCCGAAATGCTTGTGACCATCGAAATATCCAGACTCGAAGCCACAGACAAAGAGAAGTTGTTGCGAGCGGCCCGCCGGCGCTGGATCATTGTCATGCTCTACGGGTTATGGATCAGGCTGGCCGAGGCGTCGTCGATCAAGATGTCCTCCTTCAAGAAGCATCACAACATCTGGACCCTGACCGTCGTTGGGAAAGGCCGCAAAGAACGATCCTTCGAAGTAACCAGCGGTGTGATCATGGAGCTGAGCCAATACCGGATGCATAACGAGCTGCCGTCCCTCCTTGCTGTCATGGAGGATCAGCCGGCTATTCTCCCGATCCGGCCTGGCAAAGGCCGCACTCCGAACAAGCCTTGCACCTCGACTTCCATCTACCGCGAGGTCAAGCTCGTCGCAGAGGCCACCGCCGCGCGCCTCGAGCGCGAAGGCACTGAACTTCCGCTGGACGAGCATGAACAACTGATTGAGAGCATCCGCAACATTTCACCGCACTGGTTCAGACACAGCGGTGCCTCTGAGGCCATCAATGCCGAGTACCCGATCAGGGATGCTGCCGACCGCTTGGGCCACGCCAGCATCAACACCACTTCACAGATGTATCACCACGCTGATAATCGTAAAAGGCGCGATGCTCTCGAACGCATTGAAGACAACCGCACCAAGGAACCCGGCGAGTTCTATCTCTGAGGACGGACTATCCAGTTAGCTCCGTTGTGCAGTGGGCAACTCTCAGTTGAAACCTGAATCTATCCATCGGCCATCAGACTGCACGCGCGCTCGCCCAATGGCGACCAGGGCATCCAAGATGATTGGAATGCGTTCACGGCAACGCCCCTTGTTGCTGAAGCGCGATGCAAGGCCGTCAAGGTCGAGACTCGTACCGGAATCTGCCAGTATGTCGGCCACGGCCTTGATTTGGTCTGCCAACCCGCTAGGCCACGGCTTCTGCGCAACAGCAACTTTGGCTGCCACTGGCTTGACCGCGTCACCGTCCTCGTCGGCTTCGGTCGCACCTTCAATGGAGGTTTGCTCACCTTGCCCCGTGCCGCTCTGGAAGTCTGCCCGCAACCAACGCACAAGGCCCGCAGCTTCTTCATTGGCTCGCCTGGTGTTCAGCTCCACCAGGCGCAGCAGCAGTGCATCCGTATCGGCTGGCAATGACAGGTCACCCCAGCCGTAAGCAGACAGCACCGCAGCGTCCAGCTCGTCGTGCAGGCTGCGCAGCACGCCTACCAAGCCGTTGTCGTTTAAATTTCTCTCGGCGGCGGTCAAAGTCTCGCCACTGCGCAGCTTATCCAGCACGTTGTACAGGCCCGTGATGGTCACGGTGCTGTGGGCGGCTTGACGGGATTTGCGGTGGGCATCCAATTGCTCTGCCAGACTACGAATGCGCTCTGTCAACTGAGGGGTTAGCCCTGTGTCCTCGCCGGGGAATGGGAACCTTTCAAAGCAGGTGGTTTTCACGTAGACCGGACGGTCTTCTAACGTGCTGCCTGCCGCCACCGCCCATGCAACGTGCGCGGCGCTGGAGAGCACCCCAAGTTGAAGGGCATCGCTCAAAGCGATGGCAACCAGCTTGTTATCAGGCAGAACGCTGATATCCAAGAATTGGAATACCCGGTGTTTGGCCGTCTCCACGGTCGCGATGTAGCGCGACAAACCATTGAGCTGATGACGCAACACTCGTCGTGGCTCTCCAAAGAACCACCAATTGTTGCGGTAAGTCGCACGGTTGTTCTGGTCACGTTCCGGTTTGACGCGCTCCAACAGCCACTGATAGGCAGCGGGGTACTTCGCCCGAACGTCATTAACACCCAGCCCAAACATGTCGATAACCATCGCGCCACGCGGTGTGCTGGTCAGGTCGCGCCCGTTGCGGTACTGGCGAACATGTTTCTCAAGGCCCGCCACGCTCCCCAAGCCGAGGGCTGCTGCTTCTTCTGGGCTGACAATGAACCCTGCTCCAAAAAGCTGCACACCTCTGTTACTCAAGTCCATGTTTGAGCGCATGCCAACGGATGCAGCAACATTTGCACCAATTCGAAGGTCGGGATGTATTAAGCCCACGGTCTGCGCCATGTCCACCTGCACTTCGCCGTGCTCGCTCACTTGCTCGCTTTGAACCGTCAGCAACTTTCCGTCGCTCTGACCGGCACCCGCCACGGTCATGGCAATGCGCACCGCTGCGCCATTGGCACTGTCCACCCACGGATGGTCAGGCACGGCAAACAGCAGAGACAGGCCATCAGTTAACGCCGTCTGCACCACGCGTCGGTTGAAGGTTTGGCGCAAACTATTGGTAGTGATGAAACCAAAACGCTGCACCTGCCCAGCACTCACCATTTCGGCGGCGCGATGCCACCAGTACATGACGAAGTCCGCGCTCTCTGGTACTTTGGGCCATGCGCCACGCAAGGCATCCACGTAACCCTCACCCAATGCGCCGCGCATGGCTCCCGCGCCAATGAATGGTGGATTGCCCACAATGAAGTCAACGACCGGCCATTGCGCCTGCCGTGGGTTGATATAGCGCCATTGAACCACCTGTGCAGCATCGTCCGGCACCTGCTGCCCCGTCACCGGGTGGGTCTTGGTGGTCACGCCATCCCAGCGCATTATCGGGCTACCGGCCTCGTCCGTCATCGGCTCCACGCGGTCGTAGTCCAGCACGGCGTCCCGATGCTCGATGTTGCCGTAGTCATGCACCACGGGCTCGGCAACGCCGGCATTGCCGAAGGACCGAATATGCCATTGCAGGTATCCAATCCAAAGAACCAATTCTGCGAGGGCAGCAGCACGCTCGTTCAGTTCAATACCACGCAACTGTTGCAGGTTCACAGTCTCACGGCCCAGGTCTAAAGAGTCCTGCGTATCGCCCAAGGCACTGAGCTGGTTAAGAACCTCACCTTCCAAGCGCTTGAGGTGTTCCAGCGTGACATACAAAAAGTTGGCACTACCGCAGGCAGGGTCCAGAACGCGCAGTGTGCACAGGCGGTGATGAAAGTCCTTGACCTGTTGGCGGGCATCGCGCCACTTGCCGCGCACGGATGCGCTGTGGCGGTCCAGGGCTAAGAAGTCTTTTTTGGTTTTGACTGCAGGCGGATTCGCTTCCAGCGTTGCGGCTTCGTGGGCCAGCAGCAGCGCCGCCGCCTGGGCATTGGCCCACTCTGCGCGCAATGGCTCCATCACCGTAGGCAATACCAAGCGCTCCACATAGGCCCGCGGGGTGTAGTGGGCGCCCAAGGCATGGCGTTCAGCCGGGTCCAGCGCACGCTCCAGCAGTGTGCCGAAAATGGCAGGCTCAACTTCGCGCCAGTTCGCCTGCGCCGCCAAAATCAGCAGGTCGATTTGTTCGGTCGTCAGGAGCAAACTGTAGCCGTCGACGTTCGCACCCTTGAAAAGCTTGCCATTGAACTTGAGTACCGGCTTGACCAGCGCGGCCGAGAAGCCGCCAATATCCATGTCAGCCCACAAGATGCGCAACATCTGCTGCAGTGCCGCTGGGTCTTTCCGGTGGGTTTGCAACAGACCCAAAAAAGCGCCTTGAGGCAGAAGCGCGACGTCTTCGGCAAACATGCTGAACAGACAACGCGTGAGGTAGGCCGCAACGTGTTGGGCCGACTGGCCCGCCTGCTCAAGTGAGCGGGCCAGCAACGCCAGGCGTTGTGCAACCTTGCGGGTGACTTCGGCGCTGATGCGTGCCGGGTTGAGGCTTTCCGGGTCGACCCAAATGCGACGCAGCCGCTCCAGTATCTCGGGCCGCGCCAAATCGGCCAGTGCAATGCGATGGCTGCGCGGATCCGGGAACGGTGTGTAGGTACCGCCGCTTCGACTGAACTCGGCATAGACCTCGATGACGGTGCCAACATCAACTACCAGCACAAAGGGCGGGCGACCATCCGCTGCGGGTAAAGCGCGCGCGTAAGCCTCGCCTTGACTGCGGGCGCGAAGCAGGCCGTCGTCGAAACCCTTGGTATGGGCTCCCGCCCGTAGCTTCTTGGCTTCCAGCACGAAGTGACCGCGCCTGTAGCAGTCAATACGACCGGCGCTGTTGGAACCGTCCCCATGCGCGAAGGTCACTGGACGCTCAAACATGTATTCCTGCTCGGGTGTTGCGTGCGGTTTTGCGACCCCCAGTAACTCGCAAAAGTCCATGACGAAACTCTGAGCGGTGGCCAGTTCGCTTGCTGCAACTCCCTGCCAGCTTTTAATGAACGCCGCTGTTGTATTCTTTTTATCCATGCCCGCGATGATAGATGCAGCGCCGGCTACCAGTGCGAAGCAGACAGCTTGGCCAAGCACTCACAGCGCACATCGCCGTGGTCATGAAGGGCCCGTTGTGCGCGTCATGTTTCAGCTCGCCGCCGTGGCCCGTAAACGTGACTTCGGCACTGGCGTAAAGAAATTGCTCGATTTGTTGAGTCGTGGGGAGCTGTGACTCATCCATGTTGATCGCCATCTCGACACGGTCAACACACTTACCATATTGGCTCAAATATCGGTTTCGGGCTCATTCCGGTGTGGAAATACAGTCCATCGCACAGGCGAATACCCCATTGGCCAGGGCTTCCCCTGGACTTTTCAGGCGAATTTGTGCTAAATTGAGGAACCTACAGAGAAATCTGTCCGTTCGTCGCCCACTCACAGCGTGGCGGCATTTCAAACCAGCTGCTTAAACAGCAATCTCTGTCCTTGCGGACAAAATCAACCGCCACGGGCGCATCGGGATATTCCATTCCGAACATGCGCACCCTGGCGCATGCTTTTCACGCACCTGTGGTGTCTTTCCTTTTGGAGATTCATCATGAACATCATTTTTGCGGCAGCTCACCTGCTGCATGGACAAACTCCGGCCCGTCTAAACGATGGTGGCATCGAGAACCCGGTCGCAACTGCGTATTACCTGGACGTGCCGGTCACTGCAATGCCGGCGCAATGCAAACTGACACCCACCGACTACGGTTTTTCGATCGATGGCGTGATCGAAGACTGCGCCTACCGCGGGCAAGCCTTTTCTGGCTCCCAGGAAGGCAGCTTTCGGCGCGTCATGCTCTCCTTTGTGAAGCGTTCACCACCTGTGCAATTTCATTGATTCATTGGCATGGCAAACGTTATCGCAATTCACACCCGTGACGCCGACGATGATCTGCAGCCTCGTGGCACGGCCAAGCTGCTCGCACCAAAAGTCATCGCTCCCGGCAACGGGTTTGATGACATGGGGACTTACCACCGTCTGGCGGTTGTCGACCCGCGGATCAACAAACCCATGGCCATCGCTGCTCTGAAGCAGACGCTCCAGGATGCATTCACAGACCAATGCTGGCACTCGCGCGATTGCTGCGGATGCAAAGGAGCGCGCGTCACGGTCAAACATCGAGGTGGTCGCGTTTACTCAGTGATTTCCAGTCACTCCCGCAACTACTGACTCTCAACAACAACCCATGAGGCTTGCGTGGCCTCAGGGCCGTGCGAGCTCGTCAAGGAGGCTCTCATGATTTACAAGATACCTCAAGCGCTTTTGAACACCCGCATCGGCGGAATGAGCCAGGCGCATGAAACCCGCAAATTCTGTTTCCTGTTCGAGGGACCGACGTTTCTCCAAAAAGTAGTCCAGGAAATCGGACCTCTTGCGGGCAGCAACCCGGTTACCGCAGACAACCTGCCATTTCGGGAATCCGGCAAAGTCGTCTACGACAGCCAGTTCTTGAAAATGGAAATGAGCGAAGACCCCCTTCGCCGCAACGGACTGATGCTTCACTACCGGGTGCTGGACCCCTCTGGCGCCCTGTTGCTTGGCGGAAGCAGCCCACTGGGCCGCTTGAATAAAGATGACGCGCTCGCTGAGCTCGTGCATCAGATCAGAGCCAAGCTACCGCCCAGCAAAGCAAGCTTGCACTGACTCCTCCAACTATCAAACCCCCTGCCCGGCCCACGCTGGCTCAGGCGGGTTCCAAGAGCATCCTTCTGCCTCACTGGAGGGTGCTCCTGGAACCCGGGATCAGATTCCCTGTTCGTCGCCCTCTTGTGGCGGCCTGTCAAAACATCAACTCTCACGATTGTCTTTACGGCCAATTCTTGTCTCTCTACCTAAGGGTCAAGTGACGTGAGAAATATTTCAAACCCAACGGGACCACACATTCCAATGGGATGGTGATGCCCTGTTCCACAAAAAAACAAATGAACATCACAATCAACAAAGAAAGACGCCTTTACGTGATCGGCACTGGCGGCGGGTTCTCCTGCTTTGGATTTGACAACTGCTACCGGGATGCAGTGGCAATGGCAAGCCAAATGAACGCTCTCAGGTCCGTGAATAACGGTCTGGAATACGTTGCGCCCACGATTGACGAGATTGGAACCATGGCGTGCTACGAGGCATACGAGCACTTGGCCTCGCATTTTGCCAAGCATCCGGCTTCAAAAAAAACCTGGTTCATCCCAGGCACGGCCTCCAGGGTGAAGACCATTCTGGAAGATGCACGCAAGGATGCCTACTGCAATGCAAACCGAGCAAGCATTCTGCGTCTGTTCTTCGGCGATACGGAGACGGGACGGGACTCTTGTGAGGAAAATGACACCGTCGGCTTCATCGGCCGCAGCACTGGCACCATGAAAGTTCCACTTCTAATCGAACCATTGAGGTCTGATCGAGGTGATCTGTCCAGTGCTGACGGTGGCGGCCAGATCTTGACGAATTGCATTTTGCGCATCATCGAGGTCAATACAGGCATTGAGCTTTATCGCCATCCCAAGTATCAACTGCCAGCCTTCACAGTCCATGTGAACGAGGCGGCGCAGGCTTACCCCATCGAGGTTGGGAGAGAAGGCCAGACTCAAGCGAGATTTCCCGGTCACGATGAAGCTGGGGAATACATGGCCTTTCTGCAAGGCTACCGGGCCGTTCGGCCATTCAGGTCAGTGACCGAATACAACCGCGAAATGCGCGAAGCTGCCTGACACACCACGCTCGCCAAAGCTGACCATGCGCACTGGCAGACCCCCTTGGGGTTTGCCAGTGCTTTTTCATTTTTCAAAAAAGGAGGAGCTATGGGTTTCGACGAAAACCATACCCATTGCAGCCTGCTATTTGAGCCAGGCACTGCTCTGACGGTATACCCTGAAGACACACCTGACTTGAGCCAGTATGTTGAATTTATCGTCTTTTTTAGCGGGGGAAAGGATAGTGTCGCTTGCGTACTGCATCTACTCGAACTCGGCGTCAGCCCCGCAAAGATAGAAATTCACCATCACCTGATCGACGGAAACGAAGGCAAGAATTTTATGGACTGGCCAGTGACTACCGATTACTGCAGAAAATTCGCGCAGGCATTTGGCATCCGCTTTGTCATGACGTGGCGCGTCGGAGGGTTCGAACGTGAGATGCTTCGCGAGAACAGTCCCACGGCCCCCGTCATGGTGCCCCAGGAGGATGGCACGATGGTGGCCACCGGGGGGAAAGGCCCCAACGGCACCAGGCGCAAGTTTCCGCAGGCCTGCATGGACATTCAGACCCGATGGTGTAGCGGATACACCAAGATAGACGTAGGCGCTAGGTATCTGACCAGCACAGCACGTTTTCACGACGGACAAAAACGTTTGATTCTCACTGGGGAACGCGCGGAGGAAAGCCCTTCAAGGGCCAAGTACGAAACGTTCTTCAAACATGCCAAGGACAAGCGCCACAGCAAGACATCGAAACGACATCTCGATCATTGGCGCGCTGTGCACCGCTGGAGTGAATCTGAGGTCTGGAGCATCATGGAGCGACATGGTGTAAATCCCCATCCTGCGTATTGGATTGGATACTCAAGGTGCTCTTGCGCTGGTTGCATTTTTGTTGGAAATGACAATTGGGCAACACTGAAATTCATTGCGCCAAAAATGTTCAACAGCATTGCCGCCTACGAAACGGCGTTCGGGATGACCATGCATCGCAAGCTCAATGTCAACCAACGTGCTGACGCCGGCACGGTCATGCCCATGGCCCAGCGCTATGGCCAGATTGCAATGCGCAAAGAATATCTGGAACCAATTTTGGTGTCGGACTGGAAATTGCCTACTGGCGCCTTCAAGGCCAATGGTGGCAAGTTTTGAAACAATAGCCCCGCGCTGTCCTGAAAAGGTCAGTGGCGGGGCTTTTTTTTTGGTGTCACCCCACCATCTCGGAGCAAGTCAATCCACGATATGTGACCTATTTGCTTAGGCCTGTCAGCGCCGGCTCGCTGCAAACTGGCGCTTGAATGGCTTCCAGGCGATTTTTAACGACGCCACTGAGTTCCGCAAATAGCCTGCCGCGCAACGCCTTAAATCGCCCCAAAATAGGGTAGGCAGATAAACCAACAAAGGCGCCAAAGAACGCACCAGGAAGCAAATATCCTTCCCTTAGGAAAACGCTTACAAAGATCATTCCCAAGACAGCCCCTACTGCTGCCCATGTAAGAGAGCCTTTCCCGGCCCCATCAGAAAACATGAGGGTATTGAAATTGTCACTCAAGACTCGCTCCAGCTCACAACGGATTTCACCCGTTGTGTGGTTGCGAGCTGCAACGTTACGCCCTTCCGTTTTACCACCACCCCCGATCCAAACAACAGTTACGACATGGCCCACACGCATTGGCAACCCAATATGTCCAACACCAAAACTTTGCTCTTCGCCATCGACGTTCTTAAGCCAGAGCTCTTGTGAGGTGTGTTCGGTCGAAGAAACTGCACCCGGAACGACCATCAGGCCAACGCTGCCGTCACCACTTACGTTCGTCATATAACTAGGAGAACCTTGATGGATCGAGGTGTGGGACACTTTGTTTGCCTCCACCACTTCTCCTGTGAAATCGCAAATCCAAAATTTTTGACCGCCGGACAAGGTGTGATCTGTAGATGACATATGGTTTTACTCGTGTTGAAAAAATGGTTGGGCTCGCGCGTCTTTGCTTTTCATGGTCCCTGCGTCTACAGGGCACAACAACGACTGATGAATCAGAATGGATTTTTGCGTGCCGTCGGCGCGATCAGTGGCATCACATCGGGCAGCTTGCCTGCCGCTTGGTCGGCTTTGAGAACGTGAACAATCTGAGCCAGAATCGCCGTCAGGGACTCCGCAAGTGCGAGCCCCTTGGCATCACGCGAGATGTCAAAGTCCCGCATGAAGGCGACGTTGTCCAGTGCACTCTCAATCGTGAGACTGCCATCGCCGGCGGGTAACTCGATGCTTTGACCGGCGCTGAAGGCGAAGTCGTCGGGTATGGGCAAGCTAGTTTTTGGCATATTTTGATCTTTCAAAGTGTTGTTGAGGCTGAGGCATGGCCATCAAGGCCGGCGCACCCAGGTTAAAACGGTAGCCACTGAATTGCTCGAACTGGGCAATGGACTTCCAGCCAATTGTTTCAGTATCAACATTGTCGACAACATACACGCCACCGGTCTGGTTCACGGGGTTGTACAGCAGCTTGAAGATTTGCGTCGGGATCGCCACCCGATTGTTCATGAACCTGATGTTCTGCCCGATGAACAGAGGTCCGGTGATCACGTAGACCTTGCCGTTGCTCACTGCAAAATTTCTGGTACCGGACTCGATCCCTTCCCAGACATGGCGGTTATTGCTTGAGTTCTGCGCGATCATGTTTCCCAATGAAAAACTCTCATACTGGGCGCCTGGACTTGTCATATCTCCACTAGGGGCGAGGTGCCCGCGGTCAATATTTTTTGCGCCAACGAAGTCTGCCAGACGGGCGCGTGCCGCAATGGGAACGGAGTCCTCTTCATGGAAGGAATTTACCCGCTTCATTCGACGCGCGGCCAGGACGCGCTGTTTGGTCATGTATTCCGCCGACCACAAGGGAGTCAACGTCTTCCCCGACACCAGCACCGTGTACTCCTGGTAGCAAACCTGGTGAGTGTTTTCGCCCAGCTTTGGGTTGGAGAACGTAGGCGCCTTGCCCATAGGAAGCTGATCTGTGCACGATGCGCGGTCACCGGTGGTCTGACCGCGAGGGGCATCGGCCTCGCGGTCAGAAGATCGCTTGTTCTTCGCATAGGCGTGGGCGACGGACGTAATGGCCGCCGCGGCAGCCACTCTGGTCAATGTCCTGGTAATGAAGCCGGCATTCGCACTGGGAACGGCGAGGACCAGACTCAAGCCCAACGACAGGAGAAGACTCGGACGGTTTTTTCTTTGCGGGGAAGCCCAAGGGTTTTTCATGGATTTGAATTTCTGTAATAAATGATTCGTTAATGCAAGATCACATTAACAAAATGATCCAGAAGTGCAACTAAAACCAAGGCCACATACACCTGATGTTCCTTCCATGGACCTCGGGCCTCAGTCGAAAATGACGTCGCCAGCATCGGTGCTGATGCGGTTGGACTTGGCGTCAATGCTTTTCAGAACCGATCCATCATGGAGTCGTCCCCCAATCGGAACCATTCGTTGGGCGCGACGTTCAGCATCAAAAACAACTACCCCGGTCGGCGTCATCGTGATGACTCCAGCTGCGCCGTATTTCTCTCGCCGAGCCGTTGACGCAACCTTTGGCGACTTGGCTGGCTCCCCAGCAGACGGATTGCCACTCACCGGCTCGTGCTTATCCCCGCCGGCGATCACTTCTACATTCGCAGACGCGGCCGTGGCACTGGCGCGCGAGACGTCTTTGGGTGAGGTCTTATCGCTGTGCTGCGGCGACGGCTTGACCACAACCGGGGCAGGTAGCGTTTTCGGGGCCAACGCCGGTTCGGGCTTGAACGTCGATTGAGGTGACCCTACCGGCTTAGATATCGCAGGGGCGGTACCACCCTGTTGGGCTTCAAGCGCGAAAACTTTTTCCTCGGCTGGCGGTTTTTTACTTGGCGCGGGCTCAGGCTTTGTCCGGGATGGCGATCCAACGGGTTTGACCGGGGCGGTGACCGGCACTTTCGGTATTACAGGCGGCGGCACGACGACAATAGCGCGTGCAGGCACAGGCGGCGCGCTGATCTTCACTGCCTGCGGTTGAACGGCCATGGGAACTCGTTCGGCAAGATGGACCGGGGTGGTCGCTACGGTTGGCTTGGCAACAGGAGGAGCCACCTTGACGACAGGCCCGGCAACAGCCAAAGGAGTCGTAGTGGCTGGCGCTCGTTCGGCGGTGGTGGCCGAAACCATCGCGACAACAGCCACGGGGCTTCTGGTGGTTGCAACCGGCAGGGGTGAGGCGGCTGCAACCGCCGCGACTGGCGCCGGCGCCACTGGTGGCAGGGAAGCCAACGGGGCGGGAACCTTGGCGACCGCCTTGGCGGCCAGCGTCATACCGGGAGACACCGGTGACGCGATGTAGTGCTGGCCCACAATGACGCCGATAGAAGCAAGAAACGCCATGGCGGTGACCGCCAGGGCATACTTTAGCCTCGCTGTCTTTCGAACTTGCAGCGCCAAGAATGCAGCCGTGTCATTTTTTAGCTGCGCCACGTTACGCTGAATATCCTGCACTTCGGCGTCGCGATCAATATCAAACAATGAACGTGGAGGGACTCTGCCGAATCTCTCTGTCGCATCCGAGCGTTGCGCTATGTGAACGGCAATCAATCGCTCGACTCCGGCTGCATCAGGAGATGGCGAAACAAGCCGAGCGGTTCGCATTTTCAAAATGGCTCCCGGAATCAATTATTAGAAATGACATCAATCGGTCTGTTGATCAGGGCTGCATAACCATCGCGCGGCGTCTTACGTTTTTGCAACAGTCCGTTTATAGGAGCGTCCTCATGCTTGTTCAGCTTTCCATAGCGCAATTCTGATTTGCCTTCGATCTTCCCCGTTTTGAGAAGGTTGACCCGATCGGCGTCGATGGCTACATTTCGTGCGACACCATGAATTTCCACATAATCAGCAGAAACCATTCCGTTCTTGACCTCGCCGTGTTCCAGAATAAGAAGCTGGGCATCACCTCGAATATTGATGGAACCGTCCATTTCCCCGGCCACAACAACCGACATATTGGTTTGCAACTGTCCGTCAACGAGCGAGCCGGGCGGAATGATCAGGACATCGGCAGGCATGCTGTCGGCCCTGTCATATATTTCGTGTTTCTCGGCAAGACCGAAAAAGACGGCCAGCTTGAGTAGTTTATTCATCAGAATGCGCGTGAACCATGTTCTTCAGTGAGGGAGACAGAGCGTTGACGCCTTGAGGCGCCTGGCTCCTTGTGCTTACTGGTCACGCTTGCCTTTTCATTAAATTGCACGTTGTAACCCTACCGTTCTTAAAAACCAATGAAAGTATTCCAGAACTGTGATCGAGTGATTTATGGATCAACTCCCCTCCAGCCGTTCTTGTAAAAGGAGGCCTTTCCATTGGACCAAAGACTTGGTGTTCCAACGTCGCTCGACGCGATCGCACACCGTGCTGCGGGCGCTGTGTCTGAGGCGCTAAGTACGGTTAGCAGGGCGCGAGACTCCTTGGCCTGTCGCGCAATTTCGTCGGAAAGTTCGGAGAACAAATCTTTGTACACGTCTGTCTTGAAGGCGGGGAACTTAGTCAGCCTCTCCTGAAGGTCTGCCAGATTGGCTTCCTGCGCCCGCACGAGATATGCCATCGGCACGCCTGAATAGACGCGCTCCCTGTTCTTTGCCTCGACGGTGAAATCCCGCAGCTTCGTCTCGTAATCCGCCTTCAATGCGCTCTCGCGGCTATGTGCAGCGGTTTGCTGTCGTTCAATCAGGGTGTATCCGGCAATTGCCGACAGACACACGCCAACGAGCATGCCTGCAACAACACCGCCCCAGGCCGTCACGCGCAACCGCGTGCGCCGGTTGGTCACCAGCAACAGCTCTTGCATTGCGAATCTCCGGCTCAGCGCGAGGGCTGGATCTTGCGCGAATTGCCGTTGTGCGTCATGTCCCCGTACGTTGCCATTTTCCCGTACTCGATGTCAGCATTCACGACGGAGCTATTCATCAGAACAATCAGACCTGGCGTTGAAACCTTGACGGCATCTTGCCCGCCCTCCTCGCCAACTTTGCCGTCGAGGAAGATTTTTTCTTGTCCCTTGATAGACCCGGTCACATGACCGGTGCTTTCCAGAACGACCGCTCCAGTCTCGCAGTTGACCGAGCCGCGGACAACACCGCAAATACGGATACCGGTGCGGCACTTGAGTTCGCCAATAAATTCATCGCCTTCCGCGATGTGGCTGTGCACTTTCTCCGCTTCAAGGTCAATCTTGATGGCTGGGGACTCCTCCGCGCCAACCATGGGATAGCGCGGTGTGGCGGCGGTAATGTCACTGATGTTGTGGCTGCTGTTCATCTAAAACTCCATTAAGTGGCGAAAAAAAATGGATAGCGGTTCGCCAAACCGATATCTTCAAAAACCGAAATTCAACTCATGAGGTCCGAAAGCGAAGAACTCATTCGTACCGGCATGCAAATGCCCGAGCCAAGGGCGTCATCGCTTGCAGGCACAGTGTTGGTCACCGTCTGTGTCGTCGCGGGCTGGGTTTTGGCAGCCCTTGACTTGCGCAAGGTGGCCACATCAAAACCGGGCACATAAATACCGTCCGTCGCTGCGCCAGCGACATCGGCCATACGTGCCTCACTGGCGGGGACGCCAAAGGTAATCGTATTCACAACTGAACCGGCCGGATCAGCCTGGGGCGAATCAGTGGGCACATCGACTCTATTTGTCGCACCGGCTGCGGTGGGCTGGCCCGTCAGGGTTGCGGCGGCGGGGCAGGCTTGAGCGGCGTGCAGGGTCGCGGTGAAGCTCGAAGCAGAAATAAACTCGCTTAGATCCACGCCATCGTCTGTCGCATTCGAGAGAAACCCCCCATTGCGGATGCCCTCGTTCATCGCCTCTTGCAAGGCCAGGATATCGAAACCGCATTCAAAATCCGTCTTAGCCTGTTCGCGTGCCTTGACAATGGCTTGGGCGAGCGTTGCCTTGTTGAGTTCCAGATCAACGTAGTAGAACGTGCCCCAATTGCTCAATTCGCTTTGGGCCGCGCGCAGCTTCATGACAAAGGGCACACCGCGCAATTTCTGACCAAGAATCGCCCAGAACTGCCAAAGCTTGGCCTCGAATGTCCGCAGGGTGTTGTAGCTGGAGGTTCGCATCACATAGGTGCCGAGTTCACCTTCCTGCCCCTCGATTTGGACGGCGATGCGGCCAAAGAACTTGCACTCGACGGCGCCGCTATTTGCAAAGGAACAACGGTTGCAGCCAACACACTCGACATCGGTGGTACCTGTGACACCGCTCCAGCGCTTGGCGCTGCCCCCGCCATTGCTGGCGCAGACCGTGCGGCGGGACTGAACGTCAAAGGCTTCCAGGCGTGAGCGCACCACCAGTGAGGGGTCGTTCACATGGATCTTGATCGGGATTTCGCGCAGCTTGCGGTAGGGGGCAGCGTCGCCCTCTGGTGCATCGCCTTGGCGCAGCATCGCGTTCAAGGGATCGGGCAACCAAGCGCCATCGGCTTCGCGCAAGGGCAGCGTAATCTTGAATTCATCATCGCGCACCAGTTCAAGCTGTCCATTGGGAAGTTTGATGGTGTGGCCGATTCGGATCGCACCGAGGGGCATCGGCACGTAAGCCATTCCCTTCATGGAATAGGCAGGCTTGAAGGGAACCGGTGGCGTAACAATGGTGGAAGTTTCTTGCATGTGTATTTCTCCTGAGTTGCATTCAATCTACAGAACAAACTTGTTTTGGCAACTCATTTTTTTAGTGAAACTTCGAGGACTGCTCGAACAAACTGGGGATGCAGGGGCTTTCAGGGACTTGCTGACGCCGCTGGATGGCGAGCGCTTCCTGTTCGACCATCGCACTGATCTCAGTGAGGTGGTTTCCTGGGCGCCAGAGGTTGTTGTAGGACCACTCGATGGACAGGTCATCATCATTGTTGGGGTCAACATACATGGCTTGCACTTGCAAACTGTCTTGTTCAACACGCGTGGTCAAATCGAGTGCTCTGCCCAAAAAGACCGACCGGCGCAACATTGCAGACAACAGCATGCCCTGTGCCTGCGTAACGGCCTCGTGATACACGACAGGCTCCCCCACGTGCACCGACTCGACAGAATCGCGCTGGCTGGTGAACAAGCCCCGCGCGAGCTGTTGCATTTCAAACGTGACATCAGGCGTCAAGCTCAATTCAGGCTCTTGGCCATTGAAGTCCCAACACACATAAGCGCCGAAAAGGAAGGTGGCCGGCAACTCGGGCGAGGCCTGCTCCATCCGAATTCCATCCGCATCGAATGTCCAGGCCCGGGTTTGCGGCTTGCCTTCCAGGATCGAGATGCCGTGACGCACGCAATCGCGAATGGCGATGGGGCCAACAGACAACACCGAGTTGACATGGGTACACGAAGACAGCGGACTGACCAAAACGCCGTTGGCCGCACCGAAAGCGCGGCTCCACAATTCCCTGAGTTTGAGCACGACCTGCGGCTGCTGGGCTATGCCAATACCCATGGTCGATGGCATTTGCACACCGGTTCTATAGGCCACTGTCACAGGCCATGCATACAGGCGAATCCGAACGACGCGCTTCGCCGGCGTGCAAGCGAGATTATTTGCTGCGGCCTGAAGCAATGCTGTTCGCGCACGGTCCTGGCCTTCGTGGTCACCCGACAGCATCAAATAGCGCCGCATGGATGCAAAGTCGCCCTTCGAGACAAGCCCCTCGGGGCTGCTTGCGAAAACTATTTCAGGCAAGTCTGAAATACGAGGCGAGCCGTTAAATGGGGAGGTAAAACGCATATTCTTAGGATACCTAGTTAAGAGTGCCCAACAAGCCATAAAACCCTGCGTTTTCTTCGTCGGAAACGCCACTTGTGGTGAAAAAACTGTAACAAACCGGGTGTTCTAGCGCGGCTCGTTCGGATGCATGGGACTGTTTGAAATTTGACATATGGACAGAATTACATAAAAGCTCTGGCTGTCAAGTTATCGAGGAGGCGGATTCGAGGACCGAAAAATAGCTTGCCGAAACAGGCCGCTCATGTAATCTGAACCTATGACAAACGATCAATTCAGAAACAGGAACACCCCGAGACTTACTCTCGTCAGTGGCGGCGGCATTCCACTAGCGACTCCCCTGCCAGGCCTCCGGCTTCCAGCCTACGCGCTGGACGGTCGGAAATTGACTTGGACTGCGGACCGTACGGCCGTGTGGTTTGATAGCACTGATGAGGAATACCACAGCGACGATTTCGCTGCGAGTTCAAGTGCACTCAAGCTCATGGACCGGTCGGCGGCGCATCTGATGGCCCAGCGCCAGCATCGCGCGCAATTGCGGGCAGCGGGTAAGGACGAACCCAACCGGGCCTTTATGTTCGGAACCGCCGTTCACTGCGCCGTACTGGAGCCCCACATCTTCAAGACCAGGTACGTGGTCTATCCGTGCGTGGAAAGGCAAGGGGTTCGCTTGACCAAAGCCTACAAGACTTTCGAGCAGACCAACCCGAAAAAGCGCATTCTCCTGCCCTCGGAAATGGCGAGTATTCAAGACTGCGCCAGACGGGTGCTGGCGACCTCCGTCATCCGCACTGACAGCGAGTCGTTCACCATGGCCGACCTGGTGGATCTGGGGGCCACTGAACGAAATTATTACTGGGTCGATCTGCTGACTGGGGTAACTTGCAAGGCCAGGATGGACCTGACGGTGGAAAACATCATCCTGGATATCAAAACCGCCATCGATGCGCGCTATGACCGCTTCAAGTACGACGCAGGGAAGTTCGGTTATCACATTCAAGCTGCCTTTTACATGGAAGGCTATTCCCGCTTCGTGCCAGAAGGGCGCAATATCATCATGACTTTTCTGGTCGCCGAAAAAGAGAGTCCTCACGCCACCATCGTTTACGAGGCTGACAAAGACACGTTTTGGGGCTTTGGCAGCAAGCGGGTGCGCGAGTTGCTGGCACAGTACAAACAATGCCTGCAAACGCAGCATTGGCCCGCGTACGCCGAAGGGGCTCAATTGCTCAAGCTGCCCATGAATAAGCTTTACCAAGAGCCAAAATACAATTTCAGCTACTGACCGTGCTTAAATATTCAGCACATCAGAAGTATCAAGCTTCGGTGCGGGTTTCGGGTCAAAGACAGGTCAGGTTATCCAGTCAAATTGTGGATAACCTCGGGAAATAAAGGCCGGTGAAAACGCGAGGGAAAGAGGGAAAAGGACAGGAGTGGCGCGAAGCCGTGGACGGGGCGGGATGCAGACAGCATCTCGAAAAAACAGAACAAAACTTTGGTAAAAAGATTCGAGACCCCAGGTTTAGCCGGGGCCTCGATCCATCAATGCTTTTGAGCACAGGTCTTTAGCAGGATTTTGGATGCACGGTCGGCAAAACCTGGGCCTTTAAAGCCGTTGGGGCGACCAACCGTGAAATACCAGCGTGCGTCCTCAAGAGGCACACCTGCCGCAGCCATGCGTCGTGCAGTGATCGTTTGGGTTCTCATAATCAGTTCCTTTCTTTCGATACTTTCGTGTCGGGTCGATGACCCTCACAGTCCCAATCCATGAGACTCTGAGGGGCACCGACCAAAAGAAACCAGTGAGTGTGGTCACCTAAAAAAGGTGATTTCACTGCGCTGATCGAAATCAGCGATTTTGTTGACATGCCGCTAAAAAAGCGACGTACAGAAGCAAGCTTCTGAAAAAATCAAAATTGGACTGACCTTTCTGGGAAAGGCCAGTCCAATGCAGACGCGTGGGCCAAGTATATCCAAACCTTTGTGGTCTGAACATACTTGAACTTCTTAACTTAAATTCTCATTGGCATGAGGATGTACTTGAAATGATCGTCCGATGGCAGCGTCATAAGCGCTGCGCCCGGTACGAGCGTATGGCTGAATGCCAGGACCAGATCGTCACCCTCCATGGTGGGCAACGCATCCAGAAGGTATTTGACGTTGAAGCCAATATCGACCATGGGGCCGCTGTACTCCACCGGCATGCTCAGATCAACGGTCTCGTTCTTCTCGTTTGACGATTCAACCTTGAGATGGCCACTAATGAGGTCATGGTCCAAGATGAAGCGAACACCGTTGACCTTTTGACTCATGATGACAGCCGCGCGCTGTATGGCCAGCAACAAAGCAGATCGACTGAGAGTGACCACGTTGTCGTTATGCTGTGGCACAACGGCTCTGATGTCGGGGAACTTGCCCTCGACCAGCTTGGTAACGAACTCAAGAGCGCCGAAGCGAATGCGTGCTTGATTGGCACTGAGCTGCACTTCGACTTGATCATCGGTGTCGCGCGTGAGCCGCTTGAGTTCGAGCACACTCTTGCGCGGCAAGATGACCTCCCGGCGCGTCGGAATGGACGATTCAACGGCCACTTCATCGGTGGCGACTCGAAATCCATCAGATGTACACACCGTGAGCCTGCCACCTTCGACCACAAACTGCATCCCGATCAAATAGTAGCGAATGTCATGCAGGGCCATCGCAAAGCCAGTCTTCTCAATCAGCCCCTTGAGAACCCCCTGCTTGATCCTGAACGTCTCCTGGTAGTTTGGCGCTATCTCCATGCGGGGAAAGTCGTCTGCCGGTAGACAACTCAGTTTGAACGTGCCATTGGCGCCAGTCAGAACGAGATGGTCCGGATTCTCCGATGCCAGCGTGACCGGCTCATCGTTGGCCATCGTCTGAAGGATGTCCATCAGCTTCCGGCTTTCGACCGTGGTGGACAAAGCGCCGGTGAAACTTCCGACATGTTGCGTAGCGTTGACCTCAACTTCGAGGTCAGTTCCGACTGCCGTGATACGGCCATCAGAGCATGTATTGAGCAGCACATTGCCCAAAATGACAAGTGAACTGCTACGGGGAACGATCCCATTTACCGCTTGCAGCAGACCATAAAGCTGGGCCTGTGTGCTGGTGAGTTTGAATTGCATTGCAATCTCCTTTTTGTATTCGTTTGGGTAGTCGTAGGAACCCGGATTGAGCCATCCCGCGCATCGCGGCTGGTGTGGTCACGACCTCTCCCAATAGGAAGGAAGGTGTCATATTTTTAGCTCCTGTCGATGGTCTGCCGATGCTTCTTGCGGCTATGTCGGCGAATGGCGCTCCACACCGGGTTGACCCAGGGCTTGCAGGGGTCCGAGACCCCTGCGCGGCGATTGATCTTTTCGTTGAGCGTTCCGTGAGCGATGTCGCACAACCACTTGAAGCGACTATGCGTGTTGTTGACGAATCCTTGCCCGTTGGGCGAGCGCCGTTTGGGGGCTCGGGCCAAGAAGTCACGGATCTCGTTGGGGTGCAAGTCCATGACTGTCAGGGCCTCGCGACTCGGTCGTCCTTGGTACGGCCTTGAAGGGGGCTTTCTTGCCCCTCGGATGGGGCTACGGTGGCCACTGCCTGGTTGCCCGAGCCTTCCCGGTGGACTGTACGCTCGGCCCTGGAAGCGAATGCTGACAGCAGTCCGAGTGCTGCAATCAGCGCAGCTGCAATCATCAAGGGAGCATTTTTAAAATAAGCCATTTAATTTCTCAGTGAAATGAGAGAGTTCATGGCCCTTTGGGTCATGAAACCCTCTGGGTGGTTGAAAGGACGCAGCATGGTGACCATGAGCGACGTGAAAGGCTTGCGCCTGATTCCCCAATAACCCCGCAGGCGAGATGATTGGGGAATCACACGCCCCCACCCCCAAGGGGTGAAGGCATGGATTCTGTTGAGGGCTTGGCTCGCCTCAGGAAGGGGCGGCCGGGTCCTGTTGTTTTCTCAAATCATGGAAACCATCGTCAGCATGAAACTCGGCAAAAACCGAAAGACTGACGATGTCCCAATAGATAGACTGGTCAATTCGCCGCTCATTGAGCAACGTCGCCTTGGCGGTCTCGAGTAAACGTATCTCGCGCAGGAAGGGCGTGCAAACCTCGCCAGTGGCTCCAAAAGCCTCCAGCGAGGGGTAACCCTTCACCAGTTTCGTCACATGCATACACAGGGCCCGGGCTTGCCGGGCATTGATGGGCTTCATCGCACAATTAGGCGGTTGCGCCAGGGGTGAAAACCGCTTCAAACGCCAGCTTGATCTGGGTGGCAGTGACACCAACACCAATAGCGTGCGCCAAGGCCTCGAAAGTGCCATCGTCAACCGCACGCACATTCAGTTTCGGATAGGCAATCGGGCGACCCTCAACTGGACCTAAGGTACAAAGGGCCATCTGCGACATGTGGCTATCAGCAAACTGAACGTCACACTGAGAAAAAGCGCTCTTCAAGGTGGCAGCAAGGTGTGCGCCATTGAGGTTGTTCAACAGCTGGTTCCAGTGAGCCTTATCTTCGTCAGCCCAATCTTCGCGATAGTGATCATGCTCGTCCAGGAAGGACGACAAAACCTCGGTCGGCTCATCAGATGCGTTATTAGCGCGGCAGACAAAGGCTTGAAAGCTGTCATCGAAGTCCCCGTGTTCCTCGGGATTGACGGGAACCAGAATCCAGTCGTTGTTCACCGGATAATTCCGAGCAAATGCAGGGTCAGTTGCCGAGGTAACCTGAACCGAGATGGAGTCGCACAAGCGAATCTCAGCCGATTTGCCGTCGTTGCCTGAGTAGAAGGTTGCAGCTTTTTCCGAAGCACCGGTCGCAGTCACGGTAAAGTCCAGATCGGACGCCGAAGGCAACAAATCATGAAGCCAATGTGCTTCATCAATAGTGCCCCTCAAAGACTTGATGCCATTGGCCTGCATCACCTTGAGACAAACCGATGCCCAGGCACCATCGTCCGCGGAATCGGGCGCGTTCATCCAGGGCACAATCTCACCGTCAATCACGTCTTGCCGGCTGACCAGCTCGACATTCCCTGAGTGCGGGGTGCCTTCATAAACACCGTAACTATCGGACGAAATCCTCACGGCGCAAACCGTTTCAAACAGGCTCTTGGGTACGAGTGAAATGTCGTTGAACAAATACAGCAGTCCCAGCAGAGCGCAATCTTCCCAATGAAGACGCACCATTTGCTCGGGCGACAAACTGGCTTTTTGCGCGATCAAAAACTGCTTGGCTGTCGATCGCAAGCTTTTTCGTATGACCTCGTTCTGCTCATGCGCGTCAAAGAGTTGGTTGCGATCGGGCATCTTGGCGACAAATTGCACCGAATCGAGATGCACAATGGGATTGGAATCAGGCGTTGTGCTCCATAGCAAGCCAAGCGGAAGCCCCTGCAAATATTGGACGGGCTGATATCTGACACTGGCCGGCGTGCCGCTGTCGCGGTGAATGCCCCCAATGGAGACTCGACCAATATCCGTCAGCGTAAACGCCATCTGGTTTTCAGCATGGGGTCGTTCCAACTCGATGCCGTTGACGAACACAGGTACAGGAAATCCCTTGCTCAATTGCTCGATGTGTTGAACCGCCGCTAATTTGACGATCCTCTCGCCTGTTTTGTAAGAGTCGACGGGCCTGAGGAACTTTTCGTTCAGTTCATTGATTCTGACCATTGCTCCCATGGCTGGAGCTGCGTTGTCCTCCACGACCGCCACAAGGCGCTTGCTGATGACGTCATCAATGGACAAGCTCAAATTTTTGCCCTTCGACAGGAAGTTGACCGACGCCCCGGCATAAAACACCGAGAACAGGCCCATGCCAAACGGCTTGTCTTCGAGCACCACATTCTCGGCCCAGGCCGAATCACACAAATTAATCAGGGCAGCGAAATCGGTGATGCCGTGGCCGTCGTCCTGAATCGACAGACTTTTCATCTCAGCATCAATGTTGAAGTCGATGCGCGTCGCGCCGGCGCGGCGAGCATTTTGCATGAGCTCACCCAGGACGCTGAAGCTGGACTCGAACAGATGGCCCATGCGCTCGAAGAATTTTTTTTCGTTGATACCGGCACGAACGAGGGTCGAGTCAGTCACTTTTTCAGTAATTTCCATAATGGTTCCTTTTGGAAAACCGGAAAATCACTGACCCGTCTGGGAGAGTGATTCCCGGTCGGGTTCCTTCTGCGAGAGAAGGGATGTTTGATATGCCGCCCCAGTGCGTTGCACGGACGACGTTACGGTGGACTAAGCCACAAGTTCGATCAGCTTAACACAAAAGTGCAACAAAAAAGCCCCGTCCAAATGAATTGGACGGGGCTTTCTGTTTTTTGAAACTGAGTCTTATCAGTGGGCGATGGCGGTGCGATCGTCCGGGATATTCTGCCGTTTGCTTTCGTTCTGACGTTCCCGGCGATTTTTCTCCCGAAACACCTTGGTGTCTTTTTCAATGCGGTAGATGGCAAAGCACAACCCAATCAGACCTAAGGTCATCACGAGGTTGAAAACGTCAATGGACGGTAGCATGGCAATTAGTCTTTGCATGATGTATGGCCTTTAAGTATATATGCCTGTGAAAAAGAATCAAGACTGGTTGCGCTCTAGTTCGCTACGCACAATGCTGCGAACCAGGCCCGCCATTTTTCTATGGCGAACACGGCTCTCAATCTCTTCTTTCTCGTTCACCAAGGCGGCTATCTTGAACGAATACCAAAGGCATAGAACTGCCCAAGCAGCCGCGATGATGTACGACCAAACTGAGTTGTGCGTTGCACCAAGGAAGGTTGCCAGGACTGAGCCATAGAACGAAGCGTGAAGCACAAGCTCCTTGCGCCATTCCAGTGCAGCAACGGATTTCGAGGAAACGCCGAAGATTGCATTGGTTGAGCGAGTAACCGCGTCCGACATCACGAGGCCGGCCCAGAGCAGGCAGGCGATAAGACCCAACAGAGACTGCATTTTCATAGTTGTTGCTGCTTGTTGGTTGAAAAAAAGACCCCCGGTTGGGGTGGTCCATGTGGTTGTCGCTACGGCGGGTTGCCGCAACGAGTTTGAGCCCGACGATGCGCCTTGCGGTCGCGTATCAGGGTGTGGGTGCTCGTGCCCCTTTGCGCGCTGTGCGGTCAAGAGATTGGCTGTATTTCAGGCACTTGTATGATGCTCAACAAGGCATCGAGAACCACCCCGTAAGTGCTACAGAAAAGCTGTGTTTTCTCTGCCTTGGCGGGAGACAAGCCGCCTTGGCGAGCCAGTTCCAGCAACCGGGTCAATGCAGTCGATGGCAAAAACTCGTGAAGCTCGCCGTCTGGGTCTTGCCACACAACAGGGCCTGGGCTGCCAGACGGCGCCTCGTCCTTGATCTCGTCGAGCTCATCGGCATAGTTTGTGACCAGGTCCTCAAGCCAGTCGGCATACACCTGGTCAATTTCCGAAGATCCTGGCAGCGAAAGCACCGGTTCGGCGCAGTTAAACACCGATTCCAACAGTGCTGAATGACGAAACAGATCTGCACCGTCGTTACCGACCCACAGCCAGCCCAGCACAAAGCCGCCATCGTCACCGCGTGAGGTTATGGTCACGTCGTCGAACGCAACATCATCGCTTGCCAGGTGTTCACGGGCATAGGCGACAAAGGGGGCATCCCCATCGTCAGCAAAGACATTGAGACAATCCTTGAGATTCAAATCCATGTGGACCTTCAAAGACTGCAGAACCGATTCTTTATCGGCGGGGCAGGCAAGCTGCTCGCACAGTTCGTTGATACCGGCGTCATCGAGCGCAGCAAAGGCGCCATCACCTGTCGTCATACCGACATTGGTTTCGTCCCGGTTGACCGGATCGGCCCTGCCCACTTCCTTGTAAAAGCAAAGCGCTGCAAGGATGGTGGCAAGTTGACGATTCTGCAAGCGACAAACGACCGGCCCGGCCGAACTTGCGCTCGGTTGTTTCAAGGCGCTTGGATGCTGGCCAGCCGCTAGGGTCACGCCAGCCTGTTTCAAAGCAGATTGCAGTTCGTCAATCAAATCCACTGCGGCCAGTTTGGCGGGCAGTGTCTTATCGTTGTCGGCTTTGTCGTACAGCCCATCCTGAACACCTGTCTCGATATCCGTGATGTGTGATCTTGCGATATCCAGAATCTCTGCCAATGCATCGACCCATTCAGCGATTTTCGCTGCATTGGCGATCGGGATTGACAACAGTTCTTTTTTTGCCATGTTGGCTCCTTCGAATTTGAGCCGGGAACAAGTCTCTGCAGGGAGACTGTTCCCAGCGGGACAAAAGCGCAAACGCCTTTGTTGACATGCCGCCATAACCTTCAAAGAGGGTTAGGCGACGGACACGGTAAACCGTGAGAAATCGGTAAGGGTCTGGCGACTCAATATCAAAAGATTCAGAATCGACAGGCCCTTGCAGACACAAGGGAATGCCCCAGATCGAGATGATCTGGGGCTTCTGGTTAGTAATGAGGAGTGATCCCCATTCATCTGACTTCACGGGCTCAAAGCCGAAAGATGTTCGGCGACCCTGGCGGCGCATTGAGACATGCTGCTGCCATGGCGTTGACCTGGACGCCAATTTTGTCCATCACGTATTCGATCCAGCTCGTCGAAATGCATCAGCGGCATTTCGTTCACCGTTAAATATTGAAATGTTGGCGCACCAGGCGCCTTCTGTGGCCCCAGGTCCGACCCTTCGTTATTGTGATGTCTGCATTGCAGACCACATTGCGCAAAGCGGCCGCGCGAAACATCGGCGACAACTGCTTGTTGCGAACAATGTCAACCAGGCGTTCTTGCGTCATCGTGTAGCAATACCGGATGTCCCGGTAAAAGCGAAAGTGCTTGTCAAGCGCAGCGGGTGGCAGCATCAGTCGTCTCCATTGGCAGGGCTGTCGTTTTCTCCGGCGGGGCGATCATTTCTGTGATGCACCGGCCATTGATTGTTAGCGTCTCGATCTTGACGAAGAAGCTTTGGGCCGCCAGGACGGCTTCACTGGTGGCGATGCTGCGCAAGGCCAGCAGGTCGGACTTGGTCAGACGTTCCGGATCTTTGGTTTCAAACGTCACATGCGCGTAATTGTTGCCGTCGCCTGCTTTGAAGTGCCTGCGCACCTCAAAAACAGCCAGCAAACGCCCGTTGGTGTCATGCACCGATCTGCCATCGACCACATAATCCATGTGAGCAAGTTCAGTTTTCGCTTGACTCTCGGAAATCTTGCGGACACCGAAATCGCTAACCAGATAGATCTCAGCGCCCAGACTGGATGAAGTCAGCGCACAGATTATGGTTGCATTTGCCCACTCGTTGGTCTTGCTGTGAACGCCAATTCGAGTAAGTTCCGTGCCCTTGGCAGACACCACCCACAAATACCGCGCACCAGGAACAAACTCGTTCAGGATGCGCTCTTTGTCATACTTGTAGAGGTCTTTGACACCTCCTGCGTAGGGATACCCGGGCTGCGCCATGATGGCTGCCATGGCCAAAAAGATGGCTTGGGGAGAGAAGGATAGTTTCATTGGATTCTCCAAAAATGACAGGGACCGCATGGGTCCCTGTCATTGGTTAATATGCCGGCGCAACCGAGGCAATGCCCCGCTTCGTCAGCACAATTTCAAAGTCTGCTTGCTACGCCTTTGCCGATACCGGGTCCTCCGTGTAATGGAGAACGTCGGTGGTGCATGCGCTGCAAGCCTGCATCAATCGATCGATGTGGACACGCTCTGTGTAGAAAGAGGCGGTTCCCTGTGCGGTGATAACTTCAGCAGTCCACCAACAATGAGTAGCCGTCGCGATTAACTGTGGCGCGACCAAGGTGAATTGAGCCTCCCAAGCCGGCTCTCGCCAGGTGGCCTGAAAGTGGTCCCCAATACTTTCCATGGCAAACGACCGGACCATGTTTGACAAGGTCTGCAGGCGTTGCATCACATCGTCATCAAACAGCACCAGACAAACACCCGGGCTCGGGTGGCTGCCGGTGGCATACGCCTTAAGGTAGAGCTGCAGGGTCATGAGGGCACCGCCTCGCAAGGTTCGCGTGCAGAGTTGTAGAAAGCCTCGCACTGAGCGATGACAGTGTCATCCTCATGCCCCAAGGGCAACATTTTGCAGATGACGCTTTTGCCATCATTGGCTTCACTCAAGCGAATCGACACTGTTCCGCATGTAAACCGTGCGGCTTTCTCACTCAGGATGTAGTCTGCATCGGGAAGGAGGCTGTTCACTCCCGCGATAGTCAATTCACGCATGACGAACAGACGTGAATGTTGAGTGGTTGCAAGGTTTTCACCATTACAAATCTGGGCTCTCATTCTCACAAGCTCCTGATAGTCAGCAGTCATAGCCTCGATCGAGGGATGGTCCGCTTGGGGCTCGCCGCTGAGACGACATGCTTCGATGCTCGCCATGGCACCGTGAATTCGCCGCAAGACGCCCAAGGTAACGCGCTTCGTCTGCTCATCCGACATGGGGGAGGCTCTCATACCTGCTCCGTGTCGAAATAGCTGACCAAGTTATTCATGTGCTCGTCGCTCATGAAGCCACATTCAGGCATTGGCGCGGTGTCTGGGAGGCTGGCCGCAGCCGGTGGTCGGGCCGGTTGGTTCTCTGGTATTGCAACCGTGGCCTCGACAGGTGCAGAGACATTGGTTTTCTGGGGTTTAGGGGTCTTGGTGGTGTTGGACGCCTTGCGGCGCTTCACCGTTTTGGGTGCAGCGGGGGGTACAACTGGCTTTGGTGGTTCGGGAACCACCAAATGAGAAGCGCCACGAGCCGTTCGCACCCCAAAGAAGTTGGAGACGATCATGTTTTTTTCTGGACAACAAAGTCCATCCGTAAAGCGGCATAAGACCGCAGATTTTGGAATTTCAAGCTCACAAAAGCGCCGATGGCACAGAGCTAGTGCTGAAGGGTTCAGCAGGGAGAGGAACTCTCCCTCGGGGGATTGACATGCCGCCAAAACAAAAATGTTGACGACGAACTCTGTCAAAAACAGAGAATTCAGTACAAAATATAACACATGAGTGAACTAAATACCATTCCGTTCGACCCGGCGGCGCAAATTCCGTTCTATGGTTATCGGCGTTTTTTCCTTGACTCTGCCCCCATGTTCGACCTGTCTCCGAGCTTGATTCACTTTTACGAATCTGAGAAGTTTCGGGGCACCGATGAAGAGCTGCGTTTGACCGTGCTGGGAAGTGGCACTGCGCGGGAGATCCGAAAAATCACCAAGCGCCATAACAGTTCGGTGCGCAAGGACTGGCGCGCGGTACGGGGGCGCGTGTTTCGTGCCGGATTGGCCATGCAGGTGCTGCAGTCCAGAAAGGCCATGGCCCTAGCACGAGTGGGGTTCGCCAACTCGATGGAGTTGGCCAGTTGCAAGCGAGTGGGTGGACTGCCCGGCGCATTCATCGCTGAGGAACTACAGAACTTCTTTCAAAGTGCCACCGGGCATGGGTCCACCCGCTTGGGCGTCATTGCCCTCAACGGATGCGTGCCTGACGACATAGAACGCCGCCTTGACGCCCTTTTCGCCCAGGGAAAGCCGATGTCTGCGGCTATTTATTCTGGCGGCGACGCCGATCCCCGTATTGAAATATGGTGCGCTCACGCTGCAATCCCCATACGGCTGACCGGTAAGGACAGCCGGCGATTGCGCGAAGAAGATGCTGCAGTTGTGACAGCGCGCATTAATGCGTTGCTGACGTGCATGCCCGCAAGCCGAAGGGAGCCAAAAACCATTTTGGCTGCTGCAGCTGCGAAGAGACCCAAAATTCGTGTGCTGGACTTGGGCTTGAAAGTCTAGGCTGCCGGTCGGCCATCAAGGCAAATTGCGCACCACTTGCAGCGCCTGATCGACACGTTCCACGGGGTATACCGTCAAGCCAGGAATTGGTCTTTTCGGCGCATTTGCTTTGGGTAGAACTACGTGGCTAAATCCGAGCTTGGCCGCCTCATTGAGCCGGTCCATTCCCTTGGGAGCTGGACGTACTTCCCCGGCCAATCCTACTTCACCGAATGACAAAAACCCCTGCGGCAGCGCCGTTGAGCGTAGCGAGCTTTGGATGGAAAGAATCACCGCCAAGTCTGCTGCAGGCTCGCTTATGCGAAGTCCCCCGACGGCGTTGACAAAGACATCCTGGTCGGCCGTTTGTATGCCTCCGTGCCGATTCAAGACGGCCAACAACATAGCAAGACGGTCACGTTCAAGCCCCAGCGACAGGCGCCTTGGACTTGGACCACCGCTGTCGACCAGGGCCTGAATTTCGACCAGCATCGGTCGAGTCCCATCGATTGTGGCCATCACACACGAGCCTGGCACGGGCACAGAGTGATTGGACAGAAATATGGCACTCGGATTGGGAACGCATTTGAGACCGGTCTCAGACATCGCGAAGACGCCAACCTCGTTGACCGCACCGAACCTGTTCTTTATCGCACGAGCGATCCGGAAAGTCGAGTGGGCTTCGCCCTCAATGAAGACAACCGTGTCCACGACATGTTCAAGCACGCGCGGGCCTGCAATCCCGCCTTCCTTTGTGACGTGACCCACCAGAAATACAGTAACTCCACTGGCTTTGGCGACTCGCGTAATTTGCGAAGCGCATTCTTTCACCTGTGACACAGACCCGGGCGCTGCCGTCAACTCATCAGACCACATAGTCTGAATCGAGTCGATCACGACGACCTGGGGGGAATGGGTCACGATGCTCTCCAGAATCCTCTCCAACTGAATCTCGGCTTGCAACAACACCTTGGCGTTGCCCATGCCAAGGCGCTTTGCCCGCATGGAAATCTGCGAACCTGATTCTTCGCCAGAAACATAAAGCACTTTGAGACCCTGGCGTTCAAGTGCATGCATGGCTTGCAGCAGTAACGTTGACTTGCCAATCCCCGGCTCGCCAGCAAGCAAGACGACGCCGCCCTGTACGATGCCGCCACCGAGAACCCGGTCGAACTCACTGATTCCGGTAGGCGTCCGATCAATATCGGCCGCTTGAATTTCATTTAGTGGAACAACTGGGGAAGACGCCGCCAGAGGCGCGAATCGGTGCTTGCTTGCTGCCGTAGAGGACTGGCGCTGTTCGCTCAATGTGTTCCACGCTGCGCATTCTGGACATTTGCCAAGCCATTTTGCGGACAGGTTTCCGCATTCGCTACAGACGTAGGTGGTTTTTTCTTTGCTCATTAAGTCAAGTTACCAGACAGTCTTGATTCGGCAACTGTTTTATTGCATTGGAATCCTGCTCGATCTATTTCTCAATAGTCCAGAGACCTCATCATGCCGATCACAAAGTCCTGACGGCTAAAATAATAGCCCTGGAACAGATCGCTTGCCTAATAATTGGCCTCCCAACACGGGCACGCAACATGACTCTTGTTTTCTATCATTTCTAAAAAAGGATAACGTCCATGCCACTCTTTAAATCTACACTTTCGGCCATTCAAAAGGCCGGTGCTGCGGCATTCGTAGCTGACGCCAGGCTCAAAAGTGTCGTGAAGAAGTTGTCCCAACAAGTCAATGCGGCCATGGTCGAAGATCCTTTTCACCTCGGCAATGATTCATTGTTCGAAGGCTGGAAAACCGTTGCTCGACTCGCTCAAACAATGTCCGGGATAGAACAAGAGATTCAAAAGGTCTATCAGGTCGCATCCGAATTGAGCCTTGACGTGCAAGCCTTTGCCGTCCAGATTCCTGCCCTTGCGGCGCCGACCCGGTCTGACGGGTTGAGCACCATCCCTCAAAATGACCTTGCCCCCACCGACGTGGTGATCAAGAAGAAAACGAAGGCGTCTAAAGCCAAAGCGCCTGCTGTGGCCAAAACACGCGTAGCAAAGAAGGCAAGAGGTTCGATTCAGGAAAAGGCGACCGCAGCGGATCAAGCGCCGTCGGATGTTTCGCCAAAGACCAAAACAGCATCGAAGAATAAAGCTGGTCCTGCAAAGTCCAGAGTGCCAAAAGTTACTGTTGGAACGGACCAACCGAAAGAACCCAGTGGCAACTCCGCCAAACTGTTGCAACATTTGCAGGGCGTCCTCAATCAGGCTGACTTCATCCCGATTAACCAGACTGAAATTGGCAGCGAAATAGGCGTCCCACTTGGTTCAATGACTGCAGCCATTAAGAACCTGATCAAACTCGGACGAATTGTTGCTGGGCCACCAGGAGCCTACAAGTTGACAACCCAATAAAAATGCAAAAAAACCCCCCAAGAGGCCTCAGTAAGGGGCCTCTTGGGGGGATTTATTTTATGGCGCTCAGGTATTACGAGACCTTCACGCGGACTGTCACATAGATGTGGGCGTCAAGAGCGTTTTTTCTTTCTCTTTTGTCATGTATTTTTTCTCGATGCCAAACACTCAACGCCCCCAGTGATCTGGGTCGTTGAGTGTTGACGTTAAAAATTGGTGGCTTTGCCGTGAAGCAACACACCGATTTGATACTTCGGTGAACTAAGCCGTTCGCAATTTTGGCTGGACACCCCTGGGACGCCGTGTACACCGGACCATCGAGGGCGCGCCGACATACGCACTGCCTTTCTGAACACGCGTCAACCTGCCTTCCTTTTGGATTTCATCCGCGTTTAAAGGGATGCTGCGTGCTTGCGAGGCAAGTGCCGTATCCAATGTGACCATGGCGCCATTGCTGGTGCCCATCTGGCGCGCTTGGAGTTGTTCAAAGTCACAAGTCGTGTCCATCTTGGAACTCGTCTTGCGTGTCGTAGCCTTCATCGCGAAGAGCAGTGCTTGGGTAATGTCGCAGGCGACACTGATCCCAATTTTCTTGTTGCCAGCGAAAAGCTCGAAGACATAGCTTTTGGCAGGGAGGCGATCGTTCTTCAATTTCATACAGATGTACCCTAGTTGTCGAGGCCAGCCCGATGGACTTGACCTTTGTTTAAAATTTTTGTGGAGTTCTGCCCGTCTTACGCTGTAACCGGCCTTGCGGCGGTCAGACAAAAAACGGTGGTTTCGGATGGCGGCAATCTGGGTTAGCCGCCAAGACTGATTGGGTGGGGGTGCATGTCAAGGCCACTCACGCCTGGTCGGATAAGCAGACCTCAACATGCTGACCGGGCTTGTGAGTTTGACCTCACGGGCCCGGTTTTCCTGTCAGTCGGTTAATTAGGCCGACCTTTTTGACATTCCGTGATTGCTCACGAATTCACATTGCTGCGAGGAAACGGGAAAGCACCGCATAGCGATGGCTTTCCTGTACCGGATCCGCAAACGCGGTACAGGAAAACCCTCTCCAGTGGCCATCTCACAAAGTTGACATGCCGGAACGAACCGACGGACAGGGGCACCCTGAAGGCGCAATTCTGGCATAAAACGCCCGGACCTACAAATTCCGTGCGAAAAGTGAACCCCAATAGTGCAATAGTGAAAAAAATGCAGTAATATGGCGAATCTTTGTGGCAAGTCCACATCCGTCGCCCTACTCGTGGCGGCATTTCATTTGATAAGCCTTGAGCTTATCCTTACCTCAGCCTCATCCGCTGATTGCAGGCAGAACAGTCAAACGACTGAGAGCTTTGCTCTTCGCCATGTGATTCATGGCCGACAACCTCTCAATACAACCTGTCAATGCCGGGTGGACTCCTTTCTTTCGTGGTTAAATTTTCCACCGGCTTATCAAGAAAAACCTCACGGGTCTGACCAGTGAGGTTTTTTCGTTTCCCCCTCTCACGTTTCCGACTTCCCCGCCCTGTCGATTGAGCCCTTGCTGGCTCTCGATTGGCGCCGACCTTTGTGACTGCGCTCTGACAGAGCGCATCCACATGGGCCGGTGCCTGCCACCTCGCTTATCACGCAATTTTTCGACGCAAGTCGATAAAGCTCGTCGTCGCTACACGCGACGGCATTTCATGAAATGTCAAACCCTATCGGGACGCCTTCCCGACGGGGATTGGTGCGTCTCCGATTCATTGGAGCAATCAATGACACAAACCAACTTATGGCTTCCCGGCTTTGAATTCGCCGATGCCCTTTTTGGGCTCACGCCAATTCAGACCGAAGTTCCCATCGAGCCCGTCTCGATTACTCAACAAGAGCCGCAGAGTACCGAAATTCAAGAGGTCCCCTGTTTCGATGCGTCCTCAACCGAAGACACATTAACCCAAGCAGAATCATTGCCTGAAAATGCTGCACCTTCCCTCGTCATGGCCCAACCGGCCACAGCGCAGGATGTTGGTCTAAGCGAGCCACCCTGGCCCTTGCTGGCCAAAGACGTACATGAAGACCTACGTGGTCAAGTGACAAAATTCGACGCCAACGTTGAAGCCATTGAGCTCCTTCGGGTGCTCGAAGCCGAGATGACGCCGCCCACCCTCGCGCAGCGTCAGACACTCAACCGTTACACCGGCTGGGGCGGGATCAAACATCCCTTTGATAGCCCATATCATCTGGCCCAGGAGTGGGTCAACCGCGCCAAACAACTCAAGTCACTTCTCAGCGAAGACGAGTTCGAAAGCGCAAAGGAGAGCACGCTCAACGCGCACTTCACGCCCATTCCTGTCATCGACCAACTCTGGACGATACTTCGCCAAATCGGCTTTACCGGTGGGCGGATTATTGAACCTGCCGGCGGCATAGGTTTTATGCTTGGCGCAATGCCAAGCGACATCGCGCAGCGCTCCAGCGTAACGGCGGTAGAAATTGACGATCTGAGTGCTCGTTTCCTGAAAGTGCTCTACGGTAGTCATGCCAATGTGCTGCACATGGGCTTTGAAAAGACGAACCTGCCAGAGCAGTATTTCGATCTGGTCATAGGCAACGTTCCTTTTGGGAATTACAGCGTCGGAGATCTTCGCCGTAAGACTTATTCAGACTGGGCTATTCACAATTACTTTGTGGGACGTTCGCTGGATTTGGTCCGTCCCGGTGGCCTCGTTGCTGTGATCACGTCGGCGTACTTCATGGACAACAGCAATGACAAAGTTCGCGACGTAATTGCCAGAAAGGCCAAGCTGCTCGGAGCAATCCGTTTGCCAGCAGGCACGTTCTCAGAAATTGCTAACACTGACGTGGTGGCCGATCTGGTCATCCTCCAAAAGAGATCATCCACGGAAACTCTCACGCGCGAGGAGCGGGAGAACTGGGTAGAGACCACATTGTTGCTGGACGAAGACGGCACAAAAATGCGAGTAGGCAACTACACCCAAGGACAGAATGTCAACAGCTACTGGATGAAAAACCCACAAGCTGTTGTTGGCGTCTGGACTGAAATCAGCAGGAATCAGGGACAGTCAATTGTTCCAAAGCTTCCCAAGGGCGCCGATCTCATGGTTGAAATGGAGCGCGCGTCCAAGGTCATTCCGCAAGGGGTCTATGCCCCTGCAACGCAGCAAGTCAAGGAAGTCTTGCTGGCAGTCGCTGACGGTTCGAACGCGGTACTGCCGGGGTCGTATGTGATCGAAGGTGGTGACATCTACCGATTCAATGGACACAGCCTTGAAAAGACCGGGGTCAAAGGCAAGAAAGCCGAACGCATCGCTGGGATGGCGCTCATTCGCGATACAGCGCAGGCCCTGATCAAGGAACAATGCAAGTCAGACGCCGCCGAATCCGTAATGTCAACCTTGCGCTTTCAACTCAACGTGCGCTATGACAGCTTCATCGCGAAGCACGGGTTCATCTCTACCAAGGGAAACCGTCAGGCGATGGGATCTGACCCAACCTGGCCCCTGTTGCTCTCCCTTGAGATGTACAACCTCGAAGAAGAAACGGCCAGCAAGGCAGATATATTTTTCGAGAGAACGATCTTCTCCACAGCGATACCAAAGTCAGCCGACAACGCCGAGGATGCACTGGCGATCTGCGTGGCCGAGTTAGGCTGCATTGACGTTGACTTTATCGGCCAATTACTGGCTGCCGATGGCAAACGGGCTCTCGACGGACTGGCTGCCATCGGCGCAGTGTTCGTCGATCCGATGACCATGGCGTATCAGACGGCGACAGAGTATTTGTCGGGCAACGTCCGCGACAAACTCGTGATTGCGCAATCCGCCGGACTGGCCTTTGACAGAAATGTCCGCGCGCTGGAAGAAAGTCTGCCCCCCGATCTCAACCCAACTGACATCGATGTCATACCGGGAGCGGCGTGGATTCCAATCGATGTGACCGAGGCGTTCCTCAGAGAACTGGTTGCGGAAGAATGGAAGGGATCGAACTGGGCAAGCGTCAACATCGGCTATGAGTTGACCACTGGCACATGGAGTGTCAAGTCCAGTGGGCCCACGGGAACCGCCATGTGCGTCACCTGGGGCACTTCACGGATAAACGGGTTTGCACTGTTTGAAAAGTGCATGAATCAGATTGACGCGGAGGTCTTCGATAGCTTTGGTGACAGCCCTGTTCTGAATGCGTCCGAAACGGCGCAAGCAAGGATGAAGCAAGATGAACTCCGTGCCGAATACGCACGGTGGATTTGGTCCGACGACGACCGCGCCAAGCAATTGTGCCGGCTGTACAACGACAAGTACAACTGCTGGGCGATACGCAAGTATGACGGTTCAAACCTACGACTGCCAGGATACAGCCAGTCGCTGGCACTGCGTCAATTCCAGCTCAACGCGATTGCACGAATAGCCACTGGATGCAACACGCTGCTGGCGCACGTTGTCGGCGCAGGAAAGACCATCACCATGGTCTGTGGCTCCATGGAGCTACGCCGACTGGGAATTGCCAAGAAGCCATTTCATGTGGTTCCCAACCACTGCCTGGAGCAGTATTGCGCCGAGTTCATGCGGGCTTACCCAAATGCATCGGTGCTGATGGCAACAAAAGCAGACTTCGAGAAAGACAAGCGACAGACCTTTGTGGCCAAGTGCGCAACGGGCAACTGGGACGCAGTGGTGCTCACGCACTCCATGTTCGAGCGGATCGCCGCAGATCAAGTGATTGTTGAGGACTACCTCAAACGCATACTGAGCGAATTGCGCGCTGCCAAAGATGCCGGAGCGTTGGACCGTACGGCAGCTCGCGCTGTCAATAAGTTCATAAAAGATTGGGAAGCCCGGCTTGAAAAGCTCCAGGCCAGCTGGAAAAAAGACCAGCTTATCTCCTTGTCGGAAACGGGCTGCGATTGGGTGTTCTTCGATGAGTGCCATGTCGCGAAAAATCTGTTCCGGATTTCGAGCATGAAAAACATAGCCGGCTTGAGCAACAGCAATAGCCAGCGATCATTCGATTTGTTGCTCAAATGCGTTCAGCTCATGAGGCTGCACGGCGACCGCGAGCGAGGCCTTTGCTTTGCTTCCGGCACGGTCATAAGCAACACCATGGCTGAACTCCATGTAGCGCAGCGCTACTTGCAACCGTATGCGCTGGAGAAGGCAGGTCTCGAGAAATTTGATGCTTGGGCCGCGCAATTCGGCCGGGCTGTGAGCTCGATGGAAGTCAGCCCCGACGGATCTAGCTTCCGGCTCAATAAGCGATTTAAGCAATTTGTGAATATGCCGGAACTGATGGGTCTTTTCAGGCAAGTTGCTGATATTCAGACCAAGGAAATGCTCGACTTGCCAGTTCCAAAACTGGTGACCGGGTCCTACCAGATATGTGCCGTTGAGCCTTCAAATGAGGTCAAAGAGTACGTCGCAGACTTGGTGGAGCGTGTTGAGGCCATTCGTGACAGGCAGGTCAAGCCCGCAGAGGACAACATGCTGGCGATTACAGGAGACGGACAGAAAGTTGCTTTGGACATGCGTCTGATACGCCCCAGAACACCATTCGATCCGAAAGGAAAGGTGGCCATGTGCATAGACAACGTCTACCGCATTTGGGAGATGACTGCGAGCTTTAAGGGGGCACAAATCATATTTTCGGATATGGGAACTCCCACTGGACACTCGCTCAATCTGTATGAGGACATGCGGACCAGGTTGGTGGCCAAAGGTATTCCACACCACGAGATCGCGTTCATTCACGAAGCGCAAACACACCACGCCAAGTCAGCGTTGTTTGCCAAGGTTCGGGCCGGTACGATTCGCGTACTGATTGGCTCAACGTCAAAGTGCGGGATGGGTACCAATGTGCAGACCCGGCTGTATGCCGTTCATCACCTGACTACCCCTTGGCGGCCTTCGGATTTGCAGCAAAGAGACGGAAGAATTGAGCGCCAGGGCAACACCTGCGAGGCTATCGAGATATGGAGGTACGTGACTTCCGGGACCTTTGATGCCTACATGTGGCAGACGTTGACAGCGAAAGCGGGCTTCATTGCCCAGGTCCTATCGGGTAACGCTGAGGTTCGTTCTGTTGAAGACGCCATGATGGCGACCTTGTCGTATGACGAGGTCAAGGCCATTGCGTGTGGCAACCCCGCTGTGCGAGAAAAGGCAACCATAGACGCCGAGATAATGGGCTTATCGCTCAAATTGAAGCATCACCGGGACAGTGTGTGGAATTCAAAAGAAGAACTCTGGCGCTTACCGATCAAGATTGCTGAACACAAGCGTCAGGCAGTCGAGTATGCGAAATTCCACGAGCAAGTTCTGGCCTCAGACGGGCAAGGTCGAGGCTTCGGGATGGTCGTCAATGGCAAGAAGTTTTCCGATCCTGAAAAGATCGAGAAGATCATCACCCTGAGCATCAGGGAGCTGAAGGAACTCCAAAAGGCAGGGTTGATCTCGGAAGAGAGGTTGATTGGAACGCTTTGCGGAGTGGACATCTTCTATGGTCGCAGTTATGGTGATTTCAAAATAACAGCCCGCAGCAGCAACGGTGGGGCCAGCATCGACATTGGCACGTACTCCACCGGGGATTCTGTCATCCGCAAGCTCGGTGAGATTGAACAGCGTTTATTGGCTGTTGTGCAAGACAACGAAAATCGCGCGAATTACCTGACTCAGCAGTTGCCTATTCTGGAGCGCATTGCGCAAAGTGAATTTGCAGACACAGGGAAGCTTGAATCGCTGCGGGCCCGTTCCAAAGAAATAGCCATTGAATTGGGTTTGCTCAAGGCGATGGCGGGAACCGATGGACAGGCTGACGGAACCGAGATCAGTTCGGAACTTGCCGCAACACTCGCGGGGGAAGACGAATCTACACAGGACGGCACGGAAGCGTCCGAAGAAAACGAAGAGCACGACGAATGTCTGCTCACAGAAGCCTTCTGCTAAAACTATCAATGTAAAACGCCCCAACACACTCTCGAAGTGTGTTGGGGCGTTTTTTTTCGTCCGCACTTTATTCGGATGGGCCAGCCGGCATAGTTAAGCAGGTGTTGCTGGCCATAGTTGACAGCGTGTAGGGTGATTCCAAAGCGGTCGCCAGCGTGCTCCTGTCCATAGTTAAACAGGTGTGGCTGGAAGTGCCAACCCCGGCCGAACCACTCCTCTGGTGTTCATCTTGTGCGGACGTGACGGATGTGGCGAAGTGGCATAGTTGGTTGAGTGTTTTGGCGCGTCAGGCGCCTCCCCGGCTTGTCAGGGCAAGTGCACCAGGGTCGAGCGACACTGATGGGCCGCCGCAAAGGCGCCACTAGACATAGTTGATTGAGTGTTAGGCACGGGGGTCTTGTCTTCCAACCTCATTTTCCATAGTCAAACAGGTGTGGCCCTATCAATGAGCCAAAGTGGCATAGTTGGTTGAGTGATTTAGCTTGGCAGAGGCCTCCCCGGCTTGCCAGGGCACATGCACCAGGGGCGAGATTCACGGATGGCCCACCGCAAATGCGACACTGGACATAGTTGATTGAGTGTTAGGCACGGGGGTCTTGTCTTCCAACCTCATTTTCCATAGTCGAACAGGTGTGGGCTGACTGCTGGGCACGAGACTGGAGGCCGAGCGGACCATAGTCAAACAGGTGTGACCATCAATGAGTCGGAATTGGCATAGTTGATCGAGTGTTTTAGAGCGACAGAGGATTCCCCAGCTTGCCAGTGCATAGTGCATCAGGTGCGAGTTACACGGATCGCCCACCGCGAAGGCGCCACCTGACATAGTTGATTAAGTGTTTGTTCACGGTTGTCTTGTCTTCCACCCTCATTTTCCATAGTCAAACAGGTGTGGCCTGACGGTGCGGTAAGGGTCTGCCCCAGCTTGCCAGGGCATAGTGCACCAGGTGCAAGCTACACCGATGTCCCGCCGCAAAAGCGCCTCTGGACATAGTTGATTGAGTGTTTGTCCACGGTTATCTTGTCTTCCACACTCATTTTCCATAGTCAAACAGGTGTAACCTGACTGCTGGGCACGAAACTGGAGGCCGAGCTGACCATAGTCCAACAGGTGTGACCCATCAATGAGTCGAATTGGCATAGTTGATTGAGTGTTTGTCCAAGGTTGTCACGCCGTCCACCGGCATTTGCCATACCTAAAAACATGTTTCCTGGCGGCGCGCCATGAGCCTTGAGGCCGAACAGGGCCATAGTCAAACAGGTGTTGACCCCTCGGTTGGGCGACACGGCATAGTTGGTTGGGTGTTTGGCCACGGTGGTCGAGTCATTCCCTCCCCTTTTCCGTATAGTCAAACAGGTGTGAACAGACGGCGCGGCGTGAACCCTGCGGCTCAATAAGGCACATAGTCGATCAGGTGTTGGAAGCTGTGGGACTCAGAATGGCATAGTTCATCAGGTGCAAAACCATTACCTAGAATCTGTGGATAACTTGATAGTTCATCGCGTGTTTCCAATCTAGTCGATAAGGTGTTTCGTCAATAGTTGATCAAATGTTTGATTAATAGTCCATTAAAGGTTATCCCAGGGCGAAACATCAATTAAAACAATGGGTTATGTACTTTCTTAGTCTTCTTTCTTTAGTCTTCTCTTTTTAGTCTAAAGAGCGCGAGACTAAAAAAACCAGATTCATCGCTGTTGAAAATCACACCTGATCAACTATGTTGACCGATTGACAGCAACAATCCGGCAATCGAAACTGCGCCAACTTCAACTGCGACTTATGAAAAACATTTCGGCACTTCTATCGGACGCATTTGCAATCGACGTTGATGTCGTACCACAACCACTGACAACTGAGTCCGCGTTGTCATTACCACCTGTTTCAAAGGCCCGTCAAGGAAAAGTAAGCAGCGCGGAATTTGCCCGCATGAAAGCCAAGGAAGCACAAGAAAGGCTGATCAGCAATTCAGAACAGATCGTGCTGGATCTTGCCCTGCCCGATTGGAATGATCTTTTCCGAGGCGTGCCCAACGGTTTTCTTCGAAGTGGCCTTTTCACCGCACGTTCGAAGTCAGTTCGTGAGGAAATCAAAGGAACACGCATCGCGTCACTGAGCAACTTCGACGTCCACTACACTGGGTGCGAACTACGACAGGACGATTTAAGTGCTTGGATTGCACTGATGACCCGGGCCAGGCTGCAGCCCATTGGCGACAAGATTTATTTTGTTGCCTATTCATTGGTGAAGGACTTGGGATGGAGTCTTAATTCGGCGAGTTATGCACGACTCAAATCATGCATCGAACGTCTCAAGCTGACATCATTGAAAATTGGATCAAAGGATCAAAAATCCGCGTATGTTGGATCTTTGGTCCGGGACTTCGCCTACGATGAATTGGATGACAAGGGCAATGTCAGTTGGATGATCCGTGTGGAGCCAGGTATTGCCAAGTTGTTTGTCGATGAAAACACCACTTTTTTAGAGTGGGAAGAACGCAAGCGCTTGGGCACGCGCAACTCGTTAGCCCAATGGCTTCACGGCTATTATTCAAGTCACACAATACCAATTCCCATCTCGATAGGGAAGCTCCGCGAGCTATGCGAAAGTGGGCAAAAATCGTTACCCAACTTCAAAATACGCACACGCCAAGCCTTGGAGTTACTCGTCGAAAATGGTTGTCTACTGCGGTACTCGATTACTAACGATTTGGTGTATGTAACCAAGTCCCCTCGGCGCCTGCGCAGTGTAGGCGATTGAAGCATTCACTTTACGCGACACCTATTGAACTTAGGCGCCACCGAACTGGCGCAAACAGGTCAAAAATCAACCCAGGCAGTTTCTCAAGGGCCGGATGGTATCGCGACCTTGACGGCAGGTTTTGAAGGCACAGCCGGCTTATGCTGACGGGCTCGTTGATAGGTTGTCGTGGCAGGCTTGGAAGGTTGAACGGTGACTGGGTAATGCGACATGACACCCAGCACATCATTATCTGGGAGCTTGAATACCGGCACCACCAGGACCAAGTCCCGGACCTGGTATTTAAAGCCGCTCACGGCGGCTATTTCCTCCACCAGAGCCGCAGTCTGCCTATTCCGGGTAAAAACGCCATCCAATCCGATGCAAATAAGCCACCGATTCCGGCCCCGACCTTGCCAGTCATTCTGATTCAAAACCGCCAGTCAGCGCTATTGCACAACACCCCAAAAGCCTGAAATGCCACCGTCAACATAAGACCCATAAGAGTCGTACACGACAGGCTGCTTTCCGGTTACCCAGTTCAGCTCCAGTCAGAAGCCGTTGGCGGCATTCGGCAAGGTGTCCTTAGGAGCCAGTGGAGGTCTTCTGGTCAAGCGACCTGTCCACCTTGGAAGCCGCCGTCCGCCGACCACGGCGATTCGAAGGCGCAAAATGAGCCAGCGACCAAACTATTGAAAAACTGATCATTTGGGGGAGTTCTCGGTGCTCAAAAAAATAACCAAGCTGCAAAACATTGGACTGTTCCAGAGTGGAACGCCGGTGCCCGCCGAATTTGATCGCGTGACGCTGTTGTATGCCGAGAATGGACGCGGCAAGTCCACGCTGGCAACTCTGCTGCGTGCCTGCGCCCTTGGCGATGCCACAAAGCTGCAGGCCAAGAAGACTCTCGACACCGCTACGCCGCAGGAGGCGGCGCTGCTGTTCGAGTTTGGCGGCAAGAACACCCCAATCACCTTCTCAAACGGAGCATGGAACGCCAGTGTGCCGCAGATGCTGGTGTTCGACGCCGAGTTCGTGGAGCAGAACGTCTATTCCGGCCAGGAAGTCAGGCCGGAGCAGCGACAGGCACTTCTGGAGTTTGCCCTGGGCGATCAGGCGGTCAAGCTGCAAAAGCAAATCGGCGACCTGACCAAGAAGATCAGCCTGGAAACGAGCAGGCGCGGCGACGCCGAGAAGCGCATCGCCGGTTTCTCCCAACAATTGCCGCTGGCGCAGTTCATCGTCCTCGCACCCGTTCCCGATGCCCAACAGCAGATCGACGCGCTTCGCAAGCGTGTTGATGCGGCGAAGAACGCAGCCGCTCTCGCCGTTCGGCAAGTGCCGGCCGCTCTCGTTGCTCCCGCCTTCGACACGGACGCGTTCTTCGCCGTGCTGGCGAAGAAGCTGGCGGACGTTGAAAAGGATGCGGAGACCGTGGTGCGACAGCACTTCGCTAAGCATCCGGCGCCGCCGGGAATCGAAGCCTGGGTCAGCACCGGACAGAGCTTCGTCGGCGCCGATGACTGCCCATTCTGCGGGCAGACCCTCGAAGGTCTGGCGCTTATCGAAGCCTACAAAGGCTATTTCAACCAAGCCTATGCCGACCTCAAAAAACAGGTTGGGGCGCTCGCGCAGCAAGCCGCGACCGGTCTGGCAGACGAGCGGATTAGCGCACTAACTGCGCAGGCTGCCACCAACACGGCGCGCATCGAAGCCTGGAAAGATCAGCTCGAAATTGCTCCGCCCCCGTTGCCCTCCGATCAGCTCACGCAGGCAATCGCCGGCGCACGGGCTGGGGCAACCGCTCTAGTCGCAGCCAAACAAGGCCAGCCGCTTGATGCTTTCGGCGAGGCGACCGACAAGGCGGTGATCCTTGAACGGCTGGGCCAGATCGGCACGGCGGTGATGGCTTACAACGCGCAGATCAATGCCGCGATTGGCATGATCGACGGGTTTAAGAAGAAGCTCACCGGCGAGGACGTCCCGGCGCTGCAAACTCAGATTCGCAATCTCGAAATCGCCCTGGCGCGACAGCATGCCGACGCGATCAAGGCAGTCGGCGACTACCAAGCCGCCGAGGCGGAGCGGAAGAAGCGCGACGACGAGAAGAAGAAGAACCGCGCCCAGCTCGATCTGCTCATGGCCGCCACGCTGATTCAGTATCAAGGCCAGATCAACCAAATGCTGGGCGCGTTCGGAGCCGGCTTCACCATTGAGCAGATGAAGCCGAACTATCAAGGCACCGGCGACCCGCGCACGGAATACGGCCTCCGCTTGCGGGACCGACCGGTGCCGTTGGGGAGCCGCAAGGACGCCGGCGCGCATTTCGGCTCCACGTTGAGCGAGGGCGACAAGCGGACGCTCGCCTTCGCGTTCTTTCTGGCGAGGGTGACCGCCGACCCAGCGATGCTGAAGGATCAAATCCTCGTTCTCGACGACCCAGTGTGTAGCCTCGATCGAAACCGTCGCGCGCAGACCGTTGAAATGCTTGCCGAGCTTGCCGGCAAGTGTGCACAGATGATCGTGCTCTCGCACGACGCCTATTTCGCCCGCGAACAGCGGGACATGCTCGCCAAGAACCATCCGGCGGTGGTCCCGCGTATTGGCGGCATTTCGCGGGTGCAGGGCGACTATTCGGCGTTTGCGGCCTGCGACATTGACGATTTGTGCGCGTCGGACTACTACCGCCATCACCGCCAGTTGACCGAATTCATCGCCGGCACCTACCAGGGGAACATCCGCGACGTGGCCAAGGCCGTGCGCCTGTTTCTTGAGGGCTTCTACCATCGCCGCTTCCCCGGCTTGCTGCCGACGCGCTGCACGTTCGGCGGGGTGATCCTGGCGATAACGCAAGCCCCTGTTGGGACGCCGATCAGGTGCCTGCAGCCCCGCGTCGAAGAAATGACCAAGCTGAACAACTACGCGGGTCGCTTCCATCACGACACAAACCCCGGCAACGCCGATACCGCTCCGGTCACGGACGGCGAGCTGAAGCCATACGTCCAGCGGGCGCTCGCGCTGGTCTACCAAGGGTGATCGCATACCCAATTGGTTGAAATTGTGGCGACAGAGCGGACTGTCGGGATATTGATGCCAATGTCAGGTATCGGGCAGGCAATTTGAACTTCTGTAGACCCGCTTACGCTGCAATGCAGCCAGATGGATTCAGTGGTGAGCAGCAGCACCCTGGTCAGCATAGTCCGGAACGTTGGTCAACATTTTCCAGAAAATGTACTGGCAAGGCTGGGCCCGGAATCGGTGGCTTTTTTGAATCGGAACGACTGGCTTCTTTGCGCCGGATTGGGTGGCGTTTTTGGTCCGGAATACGCAGCAGTCTGCTCCGTCGTCAAATCCATCTGTGTGGCGGCCTCACCCACCTGCGCAACCCTGATACTTTGTTCACTGCCCGCCAGGCTGATCTTACCCATGATGTCGGTCATACGTTCGATGGATTTCACAACGTCGGGCATGGCCACGCCTGCTTGATCGACCTACGCGGTGCCTTGCCCGACCCGCTGCGCGTTCGTGTTGATCATGGTCCTGATTTCTTTCGCCGCATCGGCCGATCACCTGGCAAGTGAGCGCATTTCTGATGCGACCACCGCAAAGCCTCGGCCCTGCTCGCCGGCGCTCCCCGACATTTGCCTTTGGCCTGACGCGCTTGTGCTTGCCAAACACCGGTTTTCAAAAAGCCGAAGAGCCCGATAATTTAGCCGTCCTGCCCGGGGAAATTTGAAGTGGCCACCAGGCCACCCGATAAAGTCCATTTGGCAACAACGTTAACAACACGACTAGCCTTGGCAGGCGTCAAGCCTTTGGTTGTTTTCAGAAACGCTAGAGGAACATAACGACACGAATTTTCTATTATTTATGCAAAAAACCATAGTTTTCAGGCTGTTTAGTTCAGTTTTGTGTGTATTCTAGGGAGCATGGCTGACCAATCTACATTGATTTACGTTTTTGGCGCAACACTTGAGGCCATTGAACATGCCAGCGGATGTGCGCTGTTTGCGGCTCGTTTTTATGGTGCTCGCCATGGTCTCAACGAAGGCTTCAACGACCGGTCCTACGCTATTCCGATCTTGGACATCGACGGCAACTTGATTGAGTTTGATCGCGTTTGGCGAAGCGTGAACACCTTCATCGAATTTTCGAGGGAGCGGCCGCAATATACCTTTTTCGTTGCTGATATTTTGGCCGCGGCTACAACAGAGCAGGCACGGGCGTTCGTCAAATTGTTCGGCCGTGCACCAAAGAATTGCCTGTTGTGTGACGAACTTATCACTCTAAAAAGTGAGATACCCACGTGTTAGGCGGATTTTTATGTTTCGCCTCGATTTTGAAATGTCAGGAGGCATCTCAACGAAATAGCCCTGATCGCGGCACTGCTGGAATTGAAAAATATTCAGAGATTTCTGCCTCATCTGCAGTCGATTGAGAGGGCGTTCTTTTGAGCAAAATACTTGCCGGTGGTGTTGTCTTCGGGGCCCAGGATTATTTGGAGGACCCGTTGCCTGCGCAGCATTTGCTTGAATTAGCCCGGTCCAAGCATGGCTTCGCGCTGTGCCTGTGTGCCACGCCGCATCGCCAGCTTGTTATCCGGGAAATAAAAGGCGTCCTGTATCTTGCTGTCTGGCCCAATGATGGGCACCATCACGATCCAGGCTGCGAATTCTTCCGAGATATCCCGGGCGAGGCTGTACAGAAAAAAGAAAAAGGCGTGGCCCCTGAAAAGGATTCGCAAACCCGGGCCAGGTCAGCCCTATTGCCCGCCGCCCGGGTCAACGCGGATGGAAAGTGGGATGTCAACGTTGACCTGCCAAAACAACGCGGCAACCTGTCCCCCGCAGCTGCAGTTCATACCGTCCAACCGGATCTACCTGGGTTAATCAGCCGCCCCTCACGCAACAGCCTCAGTCTTCAGCAGTTCCTGTCCTGGATGTGGGATTCGACCTCAATGGTTCGTTGGGCCACCGGATGGCGTCGTGACTGGTGGCGTGTGTGTCGAGCCATTCGCACCGAGGCCGAGGCTGTGACCCTGCGCGGGCAGAACCTCAATGATTTGCTCTATATTCCACCGCCTTTCCGGAAGGACCGGGAAGCTGAGATCCAAGCCGAATGGCAGGCATTTGTCCAACCTCTGAACGACTCAGCTGCGCAAGGGCAGCCAAAGAGGGGCTTCCTGCTTGTTGAGATCAAAGTTGTCGATCGCACCGAGTATGGATACAAGTTTCAAGCCCGAAACTTGGCTCGTCCAATCTTCATTGATGAACACCTCCACGCGCAAATAACCAAGCAGGCTCCCCTTGCGTTGGCTCATTTGCCCCGGCTCAAAGAGCAAAAACTCAAGTGTTCAGTGATTGCGCTCATTGTGGTCGAGGCCACCAGCAAGGGCAATTTGCGCGCACTCGATGCCACACTCATGCTTACGAATGACTATTACATTCCGGTGACCACCATCTACGAGCTCGAACTGGCCAACACGCTTTGCCAGGCCGACCGCACCTTTACCCGCGGCGTAGGTAAGCATATGGGCGCCGATTTTGTTCTGAGGGACACATTGCCGGCAACAGCAATGGTAATTTCAAGTCTGCACTCGTCCGACTATGTTCGTCAGCGTGATGAAGTCATTGAAGAGTGTCAGAGGAATGGTTGCGAAATCTGGCATTGGCAGCCCAGCGCCGCGCAACCCATACCCGACATCCCGCCGCCCTCTCAGCGACAACTGCAGCGATTCAACGGGAAGAACTAAGACCGCTGATTTTTTCCGAGAGTTGGCCCAATTGCACTCCGATCCGTAACGCGACCCTTTCAAATTCAGAATTTTGATCACGCAATTTTGAGTTGGCCCGGAGTTGCTCGATGAGTTCCCGTTGGGTTTCTGCAGTGGCGTCATATTTGACCATCAACATGGTGCGTATGGAGTCGAGCCGCGTCATGGTGTTGACGCAATTCTTGAGCACCGTATCTTGCTCACCCACCTTGGACAACAAAGCCGTCACGGAATCAAACAACAACTCCAACTGACTTTGAATATCGCCCGGCACCTGAGGCGATGATGAACTTTGAGCCTTGGCGTGCGCCGGCGCCCCACCCTCCCCCACATTACGCCCAGCTGCCAATGGCTGATCAGGCGAGTCGAGAACGAGCTTCTTGGCCCGTCCGATGACTAAGCAGATTCGCTCCAAAGCGGCCAAGGAATACATTGTTCGGCGTTGCCCCTGCCCGATGGAACGTTCCGCAAGGACCAATTTTCCATCGTCCGACCATCGCCTGAGCGTTGGATACGAGGGGGCGTCATAGCCATACTTCGCACGCAACAGCCTTTGGGCCTTCAGCAGATCAATTGGTTGCTTGTATCCTGAAATATCGCTCATTTGTTTCATGAGCGATATTTTGAACCGTTTCTTGCGATTTGCAAATGTTTCACGGGTCTTATGCAAAATGCAGATCGCATAAACCCTTGTCATGCAAGGAAATATAGCAAAAAAATCGAATTTAAAAAAACGACGTGAAACAGTCCAAAATTCGAAGGCTGAAAAACGACGGTCCATTTTAGGCTGAAGAAAATGGTCATTCTTGAACGGTGGAACGCCGCTGATCTTTCCACTCTGCGCCACTGAGAATTTCACTGTGGTGATTGTCATAGCAAGCCGTTTGGCCTCAACCATGTCGACCAGTCATCCCGGCTCCAAAATTCCACGGCCCAATGTGGATTGAACTCGACCACCACCACAGACAAGAATTCGTGCGACAAGTGTTATCCGATTGATAGAAAAATAGCGGTCATATTTCAGAATTGGCATTAAATCGCGACGTTTAACCTAAGGGATAATCGTTGCGTATGTGAAAGACCGAACTTCGTAGGTGAAAAACCGGTTCTTGTAGGTGAGAGACCGAACCCGACCCGTAGATTTGTTGAGTAATCGAGTGAAAATTCACTTCCGAGTTAAATAATGCAAAGACAATTACAGTTTGAGATCAGTTTTCCAGAAACCGCCGCGAATCCAGTCTTGGATGAAGTGGCGGTTTTGCCGTCATGGTCGGAAAACATACGTGGGTTTCCTGTGCAGATGGCCGTATCGTGCCTTTTCACGGCAGCAAGAGGTGAACGCAAGATTTACGGCAAGTTGACGCCTGTCTACTGTGAGGCCAACCTGGAGGTTTACTTCAAGGGCGAAGAGCTCCGCGAGGATACTGATAAATTGGTCTGGCTGCAGCTCATGCACATGGCCCGAGGTCGCACCTTCAATGAAGAAGACCAAGTCGAGGTTACTTTTACTGCCAATCGATTTTTGAACGATTTGGGATGGGACAACAGCGGGGCTTGTTACAAGAGGCTCTCCGATGCTTTGGACCGTTTACAGAACGCACAAATCAAAGTGATGGGCAAACGCAATGGCCGCAAGACAGGGTGGATCACAATGTCTTACGTCTCAAACGTTGCGGTGGGACATATAGCAGGCAAGGCCATGAATAAGGTAGGGCCGAATACTCGGTGGACTGTTCGCATGGATCATTTCGCTGCCCATATGTACCAGGCCGGGATGATCGAGATCAAATCAGACCAGCAGTACAAAGAGTTGCGCACTATGAGTCGGAAAATACTCGACATGGTGCTCGCCTCCCCTACCGATTTGATCTCAATTCACAGAGACGACTTTATAAAATTCCTCGGGTTGAACCCGACCAACATTAGAAGCGCAAAGCAAAATATCAAAGTCGCGCTAGAAGAACTGCGGAGCCCTGGATACATCCATCACTTCGCATTTGACGCTGCCAATGTCCTGCACATCAATAGGACGGCCGAGGCTCCGATCAATCGGGGCACACCACCCAACATCAGAATTCACAAGGCGCCCGAAATGGAAAACAACTAAAAGACTGCCTCTAGAAACGACAAAGGCTCCGATTTGCACTCGGAGCCTTTGAAGTCACCCAAAGGGTGAGACATAACCCACCGGATCAGGATGGTGTTTGAATTATATATTCAAACGCTTCGGTTGTGTCACGCCTTCAATTTGTTAAAAGGTTTGAAGATGACACATACGACTTGTCAGGGGCTTTCTTTGCCTCCGCAAGCCATCCGGGATGCGATTTGCCGCGCTTTGGATCCAGCTTTCCCCGTGCCCCTTTCCCCTACTGGACGATGGGCGCTTTCCATTCTTTTACGACGTGTTGAAGCCCGCAATGGGCAAGCTGACTTTTGGGTCAAGCGCGTAAATTTTTCCGAGTTGGTCGACAGGTGCGATAAGACCGTAACGAACTGGCTCAACGAACTCGAAAATGCCGGACTCATTGTGAGAGAACAGGCTCGGTCAACTTGGGGGGCGTTCAGGTGCCTGACAGTTCGTCTAACGGAGTTTGGAGTCAAGGCTTTGCAACTTGACTGCCCCCTGGAATATTCTGCCCCACGGAAAAAAACTTCCCACGTACTAACTACCATTCAATCTAAAGAGACAACTGTAGGTCTTGCTAACGCAAAATCCGGCGAACTTCCTAACGACCTCGTGCCACTGGAAGAACAAGGTTTGACACGAAATGCTGTTTTCAAACTTATGGGGGTTGCTTCTAAAACTGGCGTACGACTATCGGATGTGGTGGCGGTATGTGGGAAAAATATTGCCAAGGCCACAAACAAATACGCCTACATCCGACGACTGATTGGCCTGCCAAAAGACTTTGCAGCGGTCGCTGCACAAGCTGCGGCTGAGCAGCAAGGGGTCACTGCGGAAGTTGCTCAGAAAACCGAATTAAGGGATGCCTGGGCCAGATTGGAGGGCAAGCGGGTGACATGGCGCGGGATGGTAGTCAGGGTCGGTGAGTTCATGCGGCCATGCGAGGTCTTCCAGGAGGCGAATGAAAAACCGATCTTCAAGGGCTGTCTGGCAGGGGAAGCGCTGGTTAAGTTCATTCTCAGGGCTGAACTGTAAGTTTTGCGGTGTGGTTGAGCCATCAATATGCCTATGAACCGGTTCATAGTCGATTGAGCGCAACCGGCCCTGGGCTGAATAGACCAGCGTCTTGCTGTCAACAAGCAGAAGTCCATGAGAAAAATGACCAAATGGTTAGAAGATAGCGATAACGCCAGTTCTATCGACATTCGGTGGCTTTATTCCTGAAAAAAACTGCAATACATGAAACTCATTAGCTACTGCACTTTGTCACGCCAGTTGCTGAATGCTGAAATTTGTATAGGTGTTCCTGAGAAAAAAGCACATGGTAAAGTGCCAGACCTTAACCGACCTAGCATGGCTGGGCCGCTGTTTTCAGCAGACCTGGCCATCGATCCGCTTGGTACTTCACCGACTCGAGCACCAACACGTCAGACTCAGGACGTGTTTGAAATCAACCCCGCTTTTCCCACCGCCCACCAGCAAGTTGCACCATCAGACCGAGCTTTGCTTCGAGTGTCCGCAGTCGACAGTAACTAGTCGATCAAGTGCGGCAATGCTTGAGCTGGACATCTCGTACCAGTGACACGTCCATAAGGCCAAGCCATAGAGCGTTCGATGTTCCTGGGGGCTTGGACATAGGACTTCCAGCTCTCCAAATAGAAACCTCCTCAAGTCAGCGACGTGAGCCACGCCTTTACCACTGATCCGCCTTTCTACGGTCCGCTCGCCAATCCCAGCTGTTCTCTGGAAGATCTGGTAGATCGGGCCGTGGTTCCATTACCCGATCGAGGCGAAACACCGCAGTGACAAACCATTGATGAACGGCATGCACACGACTATGAACCGGTTCATAGTCAGAATGTGCTGCACAGCGACTACAACCGGGAGCCTGGGAAGATCAAATAATTGAAATCAAAAGAATAGTGAATGGTGAACTACCCTGAGGTCTGGGCACTCGCCCTGACAAACTTGGCGGCAGGGTCGAAAAAGCGCGAATAAATAGAGAAGTTGTTCACAGACTATTTCGATCAGCTGAGATTGGTTCGGAATGACGCTTCGATTGGAACCACCCTGCTATGAACCGGTTCATAAAACTCCGAGCCCAGAAAAGCAGAAAGCGGGCCGCGGGGTATGAACCGGTTCATAGTTCGCATCTGTCAATGTCTAACAACCACCAGGTTAGGAGTGGCGCCACAAGACGACAAGTGTCAGGGCTAAGCAATCTACTGTTACTAGCGCGATTGGGGCAAAACAACGGGCATGGTTAAGTGCGATTGAGGCATGAGCACGCGATCTCACAGACCCCGTGTCGCGTCTGTTTAAGGAATGCGAGGAAGATTGAGTATCGACGGCAAGAGCATACGTTGAAGGTTGAAACGAACTGATCAACATGAGCGCTCCGATGTAACCAGGCCACCTATGAACTGGTTCATAGCGATATGACTTGCCAAGAGGGTCAGCATAAGTCTTTGCGTATGAACCGGTTCATACGCAAAACCAGTCAAAATTGAGTTGGAACTTGTTGCGTCTTTGTGAATTTTAAATTTAAGTAACAATAATGAACAAATAAAGTTGCATAAATGTTGCAAACAAATAAGATCTAAACCTTAACCAACGAAAGGCTTTAAATATGACAATTGTCGTTATTGGCCACCCAAAGGGTGGCGTCGGAAAATCCACAGTTGCGACCAGCTATGCCCGCCGGGCCATGGATGAGGCTCTTTCGGTTGTACTGGTTGACACCGACTCGACATCCTCTTCCGCCAACTTTGGAGCTATTCGCGCTCATCTAGGCACAACCCCACATGTGCAGGTCGTACAGATCATTGATGCTCCAACACGCAGCATCATTGATCTGAATGAAAAATACGATGTGGTCGTTGTGGATATTGGTGCTCGTGACTACAGCAAAGTCACGGAACTTGCACGGATCGCGGACCTTTGGGTCGCTCCAACACAACTCGGTCAGAACGACATGGCCGCCACAGTGCTCTTGTACGAAGCATTTCAACACGCAAACCACAGTCACATACGCGGGCGCATACCTATCGGGATACTGTTCAACAAAGTGCCCGGACCATGGAACTCGACTGAAGAACAAGATGCTCGTGAATTCCTCAATCAGGAGTGCCCAGGAATTCATCTTTTCAACGCATCCCTGAAGGAGCGCAAGGCGTGGCGGGATGCTGGACGAATTGGTAGCGGCATCAGCGAAATGACGCAGAGCACCGCTGCCAAGGCGCGGGATGAATTTGAAGCGTTTTTCCAAGAGTCAATGGCGCTGATGCAAAGCGCCGCAAAGAAGGCGATTAAAAAATGAGCAAGCAAAAAATCAAACCTAGCTCGCTGATTCTTCGTGATGGGGCGGCGGATCAACTTCGCTCCATGATGGCTCAGCAGCCCTCTGCACAGGCTTATGAACCGGTTCATAAGGCACCAACACTGTCCGAAAACATTGGGATATACGTCGTTGGCAAGCCGTATGAAGTACCTTTGTCAGAAATACGCGAAAACCACCTTAACGCCAGAGCCTATTACACCAATTCAGAAGTGGAGTTGATGGGCAAGAGCATGCTGGAAAATGGACAAGAAGTGCCGGCGCGTGGTTACTTGGAGGACGGACTCGTCTACCTGATCGATGGTCAAAAGCGCTGGCGCGGCGCTAATGCGTTCGGCATCACGACACTTCGTGTCGAGATCTGCGTCAAACCCCAGTCCGAAAAAGAAGCCTATCTTGAATCGCGCCGCATCAACGTTGAACGCAGTGACCAGACGGTGATGGATGACGCGATTCGGTTTAAATACTTACTCGACAACAAGGTGTTTTTAAGTCAGGTTGAACTGGGTCTGTCGATAGGGGTTGACCAGGCAATAGTCTCTAAAATTTTGTCGATCAACGCCATACCGGATCGCATCAAAAGGCGCATGTTGGATTACCCACAGTTGACACAGTTGCGTGTTGCTTGTGCAATCAGCAAAATATTCAGTCCCAATGAGCAACCGAAAGATGCTGCGGCGGCACCTGCTAGTTCGGGCGACTTGAACTCTGCAGAACCTGAGCTGGATTCGGAAAAAGTTGAGCCAGTCGATCTTTGCGCATTGGCAGACAATCTCATCGATGACATAAATCGCTCTGAGATGTCAGCTCGACAAGTCGAAGACTTGGTGGCATCGCTGCTTTCGCCAAGAAAAAAGAAGAAAAAGATCCGTTCTGAGATTCGAAATTACCTGTTTGCAGGCAAACCCGTAACGCTGAAAGTATTGGTCAGCAAAGGTAATCTCGAACTTTCCGTCAAGGGATTGACCTCCGACAAACTCGAACTCCTTCATGAAAAACTGCAAGAGGTACTTAAGGCTGACCCCGTATGAGCGAGTTCTACCTGGTCGATTACGAAAATGTCGGGCCGAGCTTGCGTCACTGCAATATCGCCGACGATGCCCAGGTGATTGTGTTTCTCGGCCAGACAACGGCCAAGATTCATCCTCGTCTCGCGCAGTGGGTGGGGCGCCGAGGCGAGTACATCAACATTGAAGGGAAAGGCCCTAACGCGCTCGATTTCCATGTGGCGTTCTACGCAGGAATGATTGTCAATATGGATCGTTCATCACGCATCACGGTAATCAGCCGTGACAAAGGTTTTGATCCATTGCTAACGCATATGTCGCGTATGGGCGTTTCGGCCACGAGGGTAGAGCCACCAACGCGAAAAGACCAGATCAGGGGCGCCGCTGGCGCGACTTTTTAATGCAACTTCACGAAGTTAACCGTCATTTGGAAATGTGTGGCTACGCGCCCCTTGGAGAACAGGAGGTGCAGGCCATCGCACAAGGCGCAGGCCCAATATGGCTGGCGTGGCTGGTCGGCTGTTCTCAACTCCAGAAGGACTCGGCGCACTGGGGAGACTTGCGCGCGGCCGTGATGGCGGTGAGCGTGGTGACCAGCCAGGTGCTGCGAGCCCTCAGGCTGACCCCAAACCTGACAGAACGAGTCCAGGCGTTCCTGCGCGTCGGGAAGCCACTGCGCGCTGCCGTTACGGTCTATCTTGCGCAAGTGACCAGTTCAGAACTCAAGAGTCAGGCCGCAGCGTTCATTGGCTCATCCATGGGCGCAGCGCCACAGGACATGTCGACATCCATCGAGCGCAAAGTTCACCGCGTCTATGGCACGAAGGCCGCTGTCACGTTTGAATACGCAAAAACGCGAGACGGACGCTCTTGCCTTCAAGTCGAGGGCGCTGGACGCGACAGCCGATCGCAGGGTTTCAATTGGAGCGACAAGATCATTCTCCAGTTCAGTGATTCTGAAGCGATGCAAGTGCTGGCCGTCCTGCGCAACTGGTTGCCTTCTGTCGAGTTCGCGAACCACGGCGCTGCGCGTGATAAACGGATGACGTTGACGAAACAGGCGCAGGCAGGCTATCTGGTGAGCATCCGTCAGGCAACGGTGGCCCGTGTTGTGCCGCTTCCAACCTTTGAAGCGTTCAAAGTAGTCAGTCTGATCATGCGGGTCCTCGGGGACAACTCGCCCCACCTTGACCCGGCCATGATCGCCCAAATGTGCCAGGAGATGGCCACCTCGGCAGCTTAAAGCATCGTTACGTCTCCGACTTCCGAAAGAAAAATACTGCTGGATTTCGTGCTGATGCTGCTCATGGTCAACTCCTGCCGGGCGCGGGTCATGGCCACGTAAAAGAGTCGCCTTTCTTCGTCCACCGATTTGCTTTTGCTCGATGGGATGGTGCCACTGTTGCACTGCACTAGAAAAACCTTGTCGAACTCCAAGCCCTTGGACCCGTGCATGGTGTAGAGCGCCACGCCACCGCTGCTCTTTTTGTCATCCTGACGAAAGTAATTCAGGACGCGAACCTGAAGATTACCCCTGGGTCTCGCGCGTAAATTCTGCCTGACAGAACTCCCGGTTGTGGAGGGGAAGTCAGTTCCGCTCATTTTTGATGAGTCGCCACTGAGCATTTTCACAAAATTTCTAAAATCCTGAATGGTGTCATCGCCGCGCACAATGGTGTCGAGAAACCATTCTCCGACTGCGCCGATCACGCGCCCATAGTGACCGTTTGCCGTCAGATCCCGCCACCGCGGGCAGATCTGCAAAAATGCCTTGAGCAATGGCTTATCTTCAATGGCCACATCCTCAAGGTCCGGGAAGTCCCCGTCCATGATCCGATAGAAGTCATCCCCCATTTTGTCGTGCACAGATCGCAACGTCTTTTCACTAATGCCCATTGAACTCATAGTCTGGCGCAAACCCAAACTATCGTTTGTCTGAATGGAGACGAGCATGCCGCAAAACCGCATGATTTCCCATGGCGCGTCATCCTTCTTTGTTGACTTGACGAACGGTATGCCCGCTTTGCGCAACATGGCGGCTATCAGCCAGAGATCGCGGTTGTTTCTGGCAATGACGCCCCACCGACCAGTGGGGACAAGGTGCAATTCATGCCCTTTTTCCTCTGCATCATTGATGATGGCATCAATGATCATTGTGGCCTCAGCCTCTTTATCGGCAGGTTTTGCGAGAAAGACTTCACCTCCATCGCCGATCTTGCTGACAACGACCTTGTCCATCCTTTTTGGATTGTTACGAATGAGGCATGTCGCACTTTGAATGATCTCGCGTCGTGACCGATAGTTGACCTCCAAGGTGATGACCGTTGGATTGACGCGATCTCTAAACGCCTGCATGGCCGCATAACCCAGGGCGTTCCGCCAGCCGTAAACCGATTGGTCGTCATCACCCACAACGGTGACTATGGCCCCAAACTCGCGGTAGCACAAAAGCCAATGCAACTGGTTCCAGTCAACGTCCTGAAACTCATCGCATAGAACGTGCGTGGCAGCCAGTGGAGGGATATGCTTGTCGGCATTCTTGGCGCGCATTCCGTTCACGGCTTCCCTGACCACGTCCTGCAGGTCGATGGATCTATGCAGGAGCTTGCGGTGTTCATAGGCCTTGATAAAGTCCTTTTCCTCGCCTGTGAATTCAGGACTGGCTTTGGCGGCCTGCAGTTCGGCCTCAGCCTCCATGAAGTCCATGGTGGAGCCGCAGTCCACCAGGGCACGTTTTACCAAATCCGTTGATTCGTGGGGCGCCATGATACGACCGAGCTTGCCAGCCCGGCGCAGTTGCTCGATGGCGTGGCTGTGGAATGTGCTGACCGTTACCCGGCGCATCTGAACGGACGTGAGCAATTTGCCGATGCGTTCACGAGCCTCTTTGGCGCTGGCGTCTGTGAACGTCACCAGGAGCACGATCGACTCGGGAATCATCGTGATGATGTACTTCGTTTTTGCCACGAGCGTTCCAGTCTTCCCCGATCCCGGGGGTGCAAGGACCATCAGGTTTTCCGTGCAGAAGACAGCCCGTTCCTGCTCAACGTTGAGACCCATTTGCAATAACTCCTAAGCGACACCAAAAACTAAGGGGACCAATTGGTCCCCTTTGAAGACCTTGTCAGAGGCCTATGAACAACCGGTTTAACTTCAAGGCTTACGCGGCCTTGCGGGCATTGGTGGCTGTGTCGAGACTGTCTTCATCGGGTTCGGCCGGTGCACCGGCTGGCGTCTCGGCAACGCCCGCGCTGGCAATCCCAACCACGTTACCTGCTTCGTCTGAAGCGGGCAGGGCGTCCTTGAGTTGGCCTGCCTGATCGCCGTCGACTGCAACAGCTTTGAAGCCCTCACGGTTTTTTCCGGAATCGTTGACCTTCTCCAGGGAGAGGCGTCGGAAGTTGCGAATACTGGTGGAGGCGGCCTCGAGACGCTTTTTGACTTCGTAGCTGGCATTGTTCGCCTCGTCACCCGTAATCTGGGCGAACGAATAGAGTGCTTGCGTCAGGTCCAGGTAGTGGTCAGCCATCAGGAACAGTTGACGCAGTTGCATCGCGACCGGCCCGATGACTCGGGTGTCGTCGGTAAATTCGGCGCCATGGCTGATCAGTGCGAAGTCCACTTCGCCGTCAGCAGCGACTATTTCGCACTGTTTGATTTGCTTCTTGAAGTATTCAATGGTTTCGCCAATTTTCTTAAGCATGCCAGCTTCAACCTGGGAGGCCAACGAGGCGTCACCCAATGAAGCGCGCGGAACCGACGTGGCGATATACCAATTGCGCATACTGATGTTGAAGATGCGCTTGAAGGAGCGAATCACGGGACGGTTGTGCAAAATCGTTTTCAGCCGAATCGACGCACCTTCGTATTTGTCGGCGAACTGAGTCTTCGCCTTCATGTTGGCTGCAATCAAGGTTGCATGGCGGTCACCCGGGCTTGGCTGCACACGTGGCTGCTGCTGTTTTTCTGCTACGGCTGTCATGGATTCATCTTTCGTGGTTTCGATGGTCCTCACAATACCGGCATTTCAACCAGAAAGTGAGAGAAAACTACTCAAAAACGAAACGCTACCGGCAAATAGTGTGCAAATTTCAGTAGTTGACAAAAAAAGTGTGCCGAATTTGACTTGGATACAGTTTCCGGGGCATACTGTGCGCGTACTGGATACTTGTTCGGTGCCGAGCAGATGGGACTCGTAATCATTCCGATCATGTCAAATATATGGTCCGCGACGGTGGCCCAAATTTAAAGTTTGTTTCAGAGAAGCGCATTCCTGTCTGGGAGTGCCGTTTGTCAGGTGTGCACCTGCCGAGGCGATCTATTCTGTCCTTGGCGGGTACTCATCATTTTTGAGTGTGTCTTGGCTTCGTTAGAATCAAGTCACATTCAACAGCGTTGAGTTGTATTCCGTGGCATCGCCCTGAAGCTGCCACGGTACGTCGACCTCAGGCCTTGCCTGACTAAGTGAGTCGGCATGTCATAAATGGCAAGTCAAACTTGCTGCCCCTGCTACGCGCCATGAGCCGAGCCGTTTCTTTAGATCCTGTGAAAAGTGCAGGATGTTGAGATAACGGTTCTTTCTGGTGCTCTGCACTGGTACTCCGCTCTTCAGCGGATTATCAAAAACGATGACTCTCGTCATCCGTTTTCAAAAAAGACCACGCCTGGAAGGCAAACCTTCCAGCCTGGTCAGCATGGAAGTCATTTTTCTTTTTGCTCCGACCAGAGCAATGGAGCTTCCATGAAAAAGATCGTTATTGCCGCCGCCATTTTGGCAGCAGCCATGTTCGCATCCGGTATGTCCACTCTTGGTCATGCCGAAAAAATGTTCAGTGTTCGCTCCACGAACATTGAGACACAAATTGAGGCTGCTTCGAAATAAGCAGCCTCAGCAGGAAAGCCTCATCACGTCAGTGATGGGGCTTTTTTGTTTCCGACGGTTCAACCGTCCCATCCAAATTTGGAGATTCACCATGCTTGAATTCAGCCAGGTGGAACTTCCCTTCGAGCAGGGGGGCTACACGCAATCGCTTGAAACCCTTTTGGCGATCTACGCGCTCAAGCGCAAAAATCGTGGCCCGCGGCGCACTTCCAAACCAAACCTTGATGGCATCGACCTTAACCAGTCGTTGTTGCCCGATACGGTCTGGGGCATTGAACATGCCTGGCAGCCGGACGACACGGAGGAAAAGTTATCCACCGACACAGACCTAACGCGAGGTTGCTTCAAGCACCTGCGAAACCGGGGTCGCAACACGGAGTTTTCAGTCCCGACGTTTGAGATTATTGCTTTGATTGCATCAAAGCTGCTCTACGACGTTCTGGACTGTTTGTACAACACACGCGGCAATGCCAAGATCAAGCAAGAAGGACTTGACTGGATATTCGCCACCATCGGCTCAAAGCCGATGCACAAGATTCCCTTCACCGCGCAGTTCTGCTGCTTGGTCGAAGAAATCGATTACGAGCTTCTTTGCGAAGCCCTCAATGACCAGATCGATTGTCTGCGCGTGCGCCAGACGCCCGTCGAAGCGGTCGATTCCAACCCAATTAAGGAAATGCCATATGGCTACCAAGACAATTCAAGAGCTGTTCGGGACGAACTCATCAGTTCAAATTGAGGTGCAGGATGCACCTCCAATTTACGGGGTCACGCCTCTGGACAATTACGTGTTCCGGGAAGATCTGATCCGGGACATGCTGGTTTTTTGGCGTTTGAACTTTCGTTCTTGCATGTTGACCGGCCACAAGGGCTCGGGCAAGACATCCATTGTCGAGCAGTTCCACCACCGGGTGGGTTCCAATCTGCAGGTTATGACCGGCAACGGCAAAACCACGCTGGAGGCCCTTTTCGGCCAATACGTGCTCAATGAGCAGGGCAAGTTGATCTGGCAAGACGCGCCAGTGACCAGTGCAGCTCGGCATGGCCACTCTGTGTTGATCAACGAGTTCAACGCCATGCCTGAGGATGTGCAAATTGCACTCAACGATGTAGCCCACGAGGGCGCACCGATCTCGCTTCCTGAGGCGGGTGAGCAATTCATGCCAGCCCAAGGATTCCGGATCTACGGCACCATTAATCCCAAAGGCTCCAACGACTTCATGTACCGGGGCCGCAAGGAAATGGATGCGGCATTGAAGGAACGCTTTTTCTGGATCAATGTGTCTTACGGAACACGGGCGGAAGAGGAAGCGATTTTGCTCAGTGTCTGGCGCAAATACAGCGGGACCAGCGAAGAGGACTCCAAATTGCTGGTTGGCAAGATGCTTGATGTGGCAGAGGACATACGCAAGCAGTCGGAGTCCACGGGGGCAGATGCGATACCGGAAATCATTTCCACGCGCGTCCTGTGCAACTGGGCCATTTTCTGGATCCAATACTCCAAGCGCCCAGGTGCTGCTCACATGGGCCTGCAGCGGGCGCTCACATTTTCGTGCCGTCCGGAAGTTGCGTACGAGATTCACAAGATCGTGGAATTGAAGACCAGTGTGCCGTCGCCCTACACGTTGTCTGGAATGACGCGATGACGATCAATTTTCCCCTTGTGATTGAAGGGGAGACGTCGGACCTGCAGGTTCATGCGCCGGGGTTTCTCACCGAAGTCAAGAGAGGCTTGGGCGGGGTGGAACCCCTGACGCATCATGGGCGGCGCAGCGCGATCTGCATCGCAGATCTAGTCCTGCAGACGCAAGACGACCGGCTGCGCTTGTCCGATGCACTGCAGGCGCTCCCCGATGAGTGGGCAATGGCTTTCCATGGCGTCGAGGCACCGGTGAAAACGGCGGCCTCACAGGTGGCGGCAACCATGTCACGACTTGAATCCGGTATTGCGCTGGCCTTCTCGCCTTACGAGCCAACGATTGAGGCCGCGATTACCGATGCCAAAGGTGAGATCCTGGTGCTACTCCAACAAAGCTGTCAGACGGGAAGCCCTAGCGCAGCGCGAAATTCGAAATACCTCTCGGCCCACGTGACCAGGAGGGCTCATAGTGGTGCAGTGTTCGGGGCCATCCACGAGTTTTGCTCTAGCAACGAGATAACGGTGCATTGCTGTGATCCCGACCAGGGGTACCAAGTTACAAGATGGGATTTTTCAAGGACAGAACAGGCAAGAGCCTTTCTTGAAGAGTTTGATACCCATCTGGACGATCTTGAATACTGTCGAAAGTCCGGACTCCTGCAATTTTGCAGACTAGACCTGGCTCAGATCATCAAGGCAACAAACATTTTGGACTTCTAAGTCCGACAGACAACCGCGTAACGCGCGGAAAGGAAAAAATATGATGAAATTGATTGAAACCATAGTGGGCCTCCTTGTGGCCATTGTGATGGGGGTCTTCCTCGCGATTGGATATGCAGTAAAAGGCCTGTCGTGGGTTGCGAAGACGGCATTTTCAACAGAATCATCGCCGCCTGGTCTGCCGGGAACTGGCGATGAAGAGGAAACCACCCCAACTGGTGGCGAGCACGCTAAGGCATCGCCGATCCCGGTCGACCCCACGATACCGTTGGCTCCCGCCCCTGCAAATCCGTCGCCCGAACGTCGGATTGCCGTAGGTCCGCGTACGGCGTCAACCTTGAGAACCGTGGCCGACTTTCATGTCAGTGTGCAGTTCTCAGACAGCTTCACGGCATCTGTTTCTGTGTACAAGAACGAGAATATGGCACGGCGAAAGATTCGTGCGATCAGCCCGGCAGCCGTTGAACTGATGCGGACACTGTATTTGCGAGAGTCGTTCGATTTACCGGATGTCAATTTGGTGAACGGCGTAACCTACGAGGACGCTGTTCTTGATACCGAGTCGATCGGAATCAAGTTCATTGAAGATCTGCTGTCGTCCAAAGGGCCGCGATACTTTAACTTGGCACCGCCAGCAGTGGTGGTCGGACCAGGAACGAAGGACGTTTACAAACCGGCCCCAGTGGCCGATCCTGAGGCGTCGGCGCGGGCATTGGCCATCTTGCGCGGAGAACTCGCAGGCTCCGAAGGAGCAAAACACGAAGCGGCGGTCAATGAACCTGCTGCATCGTCATCGCACGCCACTGTGAAGGTGGAGCAAAAACCAAAACGGCCGGCTCGCGCCTTTACAGTGGGGCGCGTGGTGGAATTCGGTATGCGAAAGATGATGTTCCAATCCAATGGCGGTACCGGTGACGGAGACGCGGTGTTTGAGGCATTGATCGATTGTGAAGGCGAGTGCACTTCTCTTCGGGGGGTGCGCCTGCAGGAGTTGTTCACGGAAAATAATGTCAGTACAGGCGACTCCGTTGAAATTATCTCTCTGGGCAGAACCCGGGTAACTCTCGCCGGTGGTGAACAGAAATTCCGCAATGAATTTCAGTTGAAAGTTTTGGAAAGAGCATAAGGAGAATTGATGAACCATGTAGTAATTTCCGGACACCTCGGAAAGGACATCGACCTTCGGATCGGTGAGAACACCCGAGCGGAAGGAGAGATATCGGTGGCGGTCAATGACTACATTGGACGCGACGACAACACTGGGGACGCCAAATACTGGACGACCTGGGTTACGGCCGTGATCTATGGGGATCGTGCCCGAGCACTCCAGGACCAGCTTTACAAAAGTAGGTTCGTGTGTGTGTCAGGACAATTGCGCACGCGCAATTACAAGGTGGCAGACGGAAAAACCTTGCCACTGACCTACATTCTTGTGGACCACATTGAATTTGACAGAAAGGCGAACCCGGCGCAACCCGGGCCAGACAGCCAAAAAGACAGCTCTTAAAAGCTTGATCACTCTCACCCCCTCATAAGGGGTGAGAGCTGATTTCCAAGTTCTGTGTCGCAGACTTTGGAAATCGGCTAGTTTCCACCTTCCTTTGGGAAGCCTCGGTCCAACGCAGGTTGTAGAGCCGAAATTTCAACCGCCCCAGGCCAGTCCTGCGGGGCCACGAAGTTGTTTGAGCCCCAAGTGCTCGACCTAAAGGTGTTTGAAATGGGGAGCAGCCCTTCGGGGCTGTTTACCCGACCCGTCCATCGCCGGACTTCCCAGTAAGGCTAAGTTATTGACTTTTTGCTCTTTTTGAGATAAAAACGATACGTGATTGTGCGCAAAGTGAATTTACGGCTCACTGATCATTCACATCTAGCCATCTGGCTTTCGTCGCCCCGATCTCCGAGATCGCAGAGGCGGCATATCAATCCGAAAGCCACGCTTTCACCTAATCACGATGTCTTCTCCTTGGCCCCTTGAGCATTCAGGGTCTCAAGGCAAAGGCATCGCCTATTAGTTTCCCGCGACTTCGTCGCAAGGTTTCAGACCAGTTCTGGACTTTCAATATCACCCCAGCGGGCACACCACCCGCAAGGGATGCGTGTGCTCCGCTTCTTTCCCGAAAGGAGCTCACATGAGCAATTCCGCAAACAAACTCAGTATTCTGAAAAACGTGGTGGTGTTCTCGCTTGCCGATACCAGTCTGTGGACCGGGCGCGCGAAGATGACTGCCGAAGACCTTGGCCTGACCGAAGACCAGGTTCCCCCCGAAGCGATTGCCTCCCTGGGAAGCAAACGACTGATTGATGGCGATGCACTCAAGCCGGGTAGCAAAGTGCGCTATTTGATGCGCCGTGCCTGTATGGAAGTTGGCACTCGATTCCTTGGTGGTTTCGCAGTGGCCACAGAAGAGGCTGAAGCGCTGGTCGGAAAACTCGACCAGTTGGTTCTTGTCGGCGAGGCGTTCAAAAAGACCTTTTTGGCCACGCTGGACAACAAACTCGATGCCTGGCACGCAAACAATCCGAAGTGGAGGCACATCATGAGTGCCGGCACGCCGGAGCGCGAAAGCATTGGGAAGAGAATCTCGTTTGGCTACCACGCCATCATGGTTCAGTCGCCCGAGAATGCCACTGTCGCAAAAAGCCTTTTTGGGGCCGTCGACATGATGGGCAGCAACCTGGTCGACGAAATTGTTTCCGAGGCCCGTGCATTCGTTGAACGCAGTCTTGCAGACGGCCGCGAACAGGGTAGTCAGAAAACCGTGGGGCCAATCCGTCGCCTTGCCAACAAGATTCACGCATTGCGGTTCATCGACCCGTCCCTGGGCGCAATGGCAGAAGTCGTCAATCATGTGCTGAAAACCATTCCCGAAATCGGCAAGGTCGAGGCTCAATCGTTCTTCAACCTGACGCGTGTTGCCAATTTGTTGGCTAGCCGTTCCAGGTTTTCAGAAACGTCTCGCGCTTTGCACGAAGGAAGGCTAACGGTTGAAGATGTGGTCAAGACCCTCACGGGCGGCACCATGCCGGACAAGCGGGTCGAGCTTCCATTGGAGCGGGCGTCAGATTCCGCAATGAACGCCAGTGATATTTTTGCTGACCAGTCAGCGCCTCGAATTCCTGAAAAGGATGCCGAAGTGATGCAGGTTGTCGCAAAAATCCGCGAGGAGGTGACCGGCGTAAGAATTCAAAACAAGCCAGCGCAACGCCCAACGGCGGTTGAGCCGCTGGACTTCTAGGGGCCAATATGCAACACAATCTGACATCGATCATGTTGGCCGTGGCGGGAGCCATGGCCAACAAGAGCGGGATTGAGCTGGTGATTGACCCGCAGGCCACGACGTTCTCGACGGATGGTAGGCGGCTCAAGATCCCTCCGATTGCCAAGCTGACCGAATGGTTTCCGTGTATTGATGACCTGGAGACATACATCATCGGGGCTGTGGTCCACGAGGCGGGGCACATCCGGTTCACGGACCGTACTTTGCGCGTGGGCTTCAAAAAGAGCTTCACGGGGCACGCCAAATACAAAATGGCTGACGTCGTGGGCCAATGTATGGAGGACGTTGCGATCGAGCGCACGCAGTGCAATGCACTGCCTGGCGCGCGTCCAGCGCTCACAAAACTGTGGAAGCTGTTGTACGACGGTCATTCATCCGAGGAGGCTCACGCTCAGGCGGACGCAGTGTTCACCCACTATGTGTTCTTCAGGGCGCGTCATAGCGTCCTAAAGACCGAGTGGACTCTCGCTGCATGTGAAACAGCCGCCATCCGGTTGGCTTCGACATTCACACATGATCAGATCACGCTGCTGGAAAATGAATTGGCAGTCCTTGATCTGGTTTCATCGACCGCCGATGCGGTAGCGCTCTCCTTGAGGCTGCTGCGCCTGGTGGGGGTCGAGCCCGTGTCAGTTCAGGACGATGAAGATCAGCCTGAGTCTGACGCCAACAAAGGACCGGACCAGCAGCCCCAGGGGGGCGCTTCAAAGCCTGCTGATAGCCCAGAACATGCTGAGCGAGGGCAGGGCGACCACGCTAACCAGGAATCCACCCCATGCGCGGGCGCTGAAACTGCCACGGACGGGCCGGACAAGCCCGAAAGTGAGGATGATGAAGCCGAGGGCGCAACGGGCCCGAGCGGTCAAACAGAGCCAGGCAATGAATCGGGCAGGGGAGAACCGCTTGATGCAGTTGCGGGGGAAGAAACGCAAGTCAGTGCAGGGGCAGGCGGCCTTGCAGAAGTGGACCCATTGGAGTTGATCTCCATGGCGGTACAAGAGCTGCAGGAAGAGTTGCCAGAGGCCACCGAGTACGAGTTCGTGATGCCGGGCCTGATACCAGGCAGCAGTTTGGCAAGCGTGGAGTTTGAAGAGAAACACCGAGGGGGGATGGAGCTGCGTTCCAAGATACTGGTGCATACGATGATGGCCAGTGCCCGACTTTCCACGTTGCTCAAGGCCCAAACCGAGAGCAAAACAGAATTCTGCAAACGCGGGAAAATCGTTCCGTCCCGGCTGTGGAAGTTGCAGGCCGGCAGTACACGGGTATTTCGGCATACCGTGGAGGGCAAGGATCTCAATACGGCCATTAAAGTCCTGCTGGATCGAAGTCTCTCCATGAAAAAGACCATGAAAAGGGCTATTGAAGCCGCATGCTTCTTGCCGATGGCTTTTGATGATGTCAGCGGCATCAGCACCAGCATTGACATATTTCCAGGCACCCTGCGGGCCGCTGAGTCACTCAAACGTTTTGGCGAGCGCACCATGCCTTGCCTGGATGCATTGGCTTCGGTTCGTGCAAAGGGGGGGACACCATTGGGTGCGGCCCTTGAAATCAGTGGCATGGAATTGGTCCAGTTCAATGCAGAGCGACGCCTGTTGGTGGTGATCACAGATGGAGCGCCTGACAGGCTCAATGAAGCGAAGGCACAACTCAGGGCCCTCGAATCTGCCGATGTCGAAGTTATCGGCATTGGCATTGGTGTGTCACTCAAGCATCTGTTTACCGACTTTGTGTCGGTTAATCAGGTGGGGGAGTTGACCAATGTCCTTTATCATCTGATGGAGAGAAAACTAATCCGACTGCCCTTGGCAGCCTGATTGAGGAGAAAGAATTTAGTTTTCTTCATTTGCGCATTTCCCTCCCTTCACGGGGAGGGGATTTGCCAAAGGGCTATTCGTAGCCCTTTGGCAAATCAGGTTTCTGCGGCGTAAGCCCAGTTCGTCGCGCTAGTCGCGGCATATCAAAGTCGAGGTACTTATTACCTCATTTCAACCCAGACGGGGCTCATATCCCGTCAGGGCAGAGCTTCGTCATTTTTCCAAAGGAAAAGTGATGTTCAATTTTCAAAAGCGTATGTTTGTGGTGTTCGGCATTTTGGTCGTGATGTTGCTCGACAGTATGGCCGGCAATGCACACGCCCAGTCTTGGGGACAGGCGGACATCCCATCGTCACAAGGCCGAATGGCTATGAACGTAATGACCGGACGGGTTCTTGATGTGCAAGCAACTGACATCGAGGTCGTGGCGACCAATCAAAACCGCGCATTTGGCGGTTTGATTGGTGGTCTGCTCGGAGCCGCTGCAGCCCGCAACGGAAGCTGGCAAGGCCAAGCAGCTGTTGGTTCTATTGGTGCCTTTTTAGGCGAGAAGATTGCCAACAATTCAGGCACAGAAATGCGCCCTGCGATGCAGGTCATTGTCCGACTGGACAGCGGCCAGGTCATTGCGGTCGTGCAAGAGATGAATGGCATTCCCGTGGGCGCGGGTGATGCCGTCTTCGTGGTCGGTTCATACCCGGCCGTGCGCGTTCTGAGGGCCAATCCCATGGCCTCTATGAACGCAAGCCCGCAGCCGTCTTTTTATCAACCCTGAGGAGTAACCGTGAATCAGCGAAAGGCTGAAGACATCGCAAATGGTAATTGGGAAGACATTCTCGTTGCCGCTGGACTGGACCGATCGTACCTAAAGTACGAGGAAGGCCCGTGTCCGATCTGCGGGGGTAAAACGCGGTTTCGCTGGAGAGCCAAGAAGGAAAATGGGTTTTGTAGCCACTGCACCTTTGGGCGCAGCGAGCGTGGATGCATTCTCTTTGGGTTTACATTGCTAAAACACCTGCTTGGTACCGATGATTTCAGAGAAGCTGCGGACTATGTGCGCAAATGGGCAGGTGATGACAACAAGACTGGTTCTGGGCAATCGCCCCGCCCCGTCCGAGTTGCCAGGCCTGCGCCAGTTGTCGTAGACGATACACCCGACCTACGGGCCAAGTATCGAAAACTGTGGGGCGAATCGTCTTTGATTGTGCCGGGCATGCCCGCGTACGAATATTTGACGCATCGCATTCCTGGTCTGAAAACCATACCAAAAGTGCTTCGGTCCCACGCGGGATTGGCGTACTGGCGGACAGGTGAAGACGGCCAATTCCACAACGAGGGGAATTTCCCTGCAATGCTCGCAGCGGCACAAGGGGTGGACGGAAAGGTTGCCAACATTTGGCGCACCTATCTGGATGCTTCGGGTGCCAAAGCGAGTTTGCCCGTTGCCAAAAAGGCCGCGGGCCGGTTCCTTCAGCCCTCCTATGCGGTGAGGCTGGCAGAGCCGGACGACGAACTCGGCGTTGCCGAAGGAATTGAGAGCGCGCTTGCAGCGATGATATTGTTCGGCATACCCTGCTGGTCAACACTCAACTGTGATGGCATGCGCAAGTTCGAAATTCCAGAAGGCTATGAGCGGGTTCGTAAGGTCCGCTTTTTCGGTGACAACGATGCGCGCGATCAGAACGGCCGAAGGGCTGGAAATGACGCTGCGGAATTCGCAAAGCAGAAGATGCGAGACAAAGGGCTCATCTCGACGGTGATACTTCCGAAGTACACGTCTTTCGACTTTGCAAATATTGCAGAGAAGCAAGCGGCTTGAGACCAAAAAACAAAACCCTCCAAAGGCCTTCGTGGCCGTTGGAGGGTTTTTCTATTTGTCCAGTCAAAAACGGAGGGCTCCGTGATTCTTTGCTCAGTCTCCTTTGAACCCGGTCTTCACACGCGCGATCACAGGTCCAATGATGCTCGTCTTTGTGGCGCCTTTGCTTTGGCCAAAAACAACATCAGACATCTTCATGGTTTCCATGGTGCCCGTCTCCAACGAGAAGCAAAGCAATTCGCCACGGGTATGAATCACATTGATCCGGCGCAAGTAAGTGTTGTCAAACTCAGGGTTGTAAATAAGATGGACCTTGCCCTCCTGGGGCGCAGCGACCTGTTGGACCACTACGCCTTCGTCCTCCCCTTTTTCGGTGACCGTGCGCGTGTAAAGAAGTGTCGCGGAGTCAGTACCAGGCGGCAATTCGCTGGCCGGAAACAGGATGAACAAATTGTTTTCTGGCGAACGCGGTTTGAAGATGTGCAACTTCACAAACGAATCGTCCAGCATCTCGTCCACATCGGGGGCGCCACGGCCCAACAACCACGATTCCGTGACGCCGAAGGTCTCTGCGATGTTGCAAAGAAGCGTCGCCGAGGGCAGGCTCAAGCCATGCAACAGCCGGTGGGCAGTTGTGTAATGAATTACGAATTTGGCTGCAAAGTCGTTGGTTCGACCTCGGCCTACGCGAATGATCTCCGGGCGTCTGTCAATGATTTGGTTCAGTCGGTCGCAAAAGATGACTGTGAGTTCCTTGGAAACCAAGTTTTCTTCACTTTTTATTGTTTTCATAACCTTCAACTCTTATGTGTACTGGGCCATTCACAAATATGTCGATCTTTGCCTTAGCGCCATCGACACTGTGCAGTCTTGAATTTCGTTGGGCAGAGTTCTTTGCATACACATGAGAAAACTGGAAGCCACCTTGCAGCGCGCAATTCTATTGAGAAACAGCCTGTTTTTTCCTGGCGCATGTAACCAATAGTTTACTTGCATAGTGGCTGTTACAAAACAAAACAGCAAGAATTTGTCAAGTCCAACCAATTTTTGAAAATTTCGGGTGGTCGCAATCAAAAGCGAGTCTCGACCAACCTAAACACCCACCAGCCGCCTTTTTTAGCAAATCCCAGCCAAGCCACATTTCCTTGACATAGGTCTAGCTTGAACTAGGTAAAGCCATGATGATTTTTATCAAAAGTGCAACGAAATGTGTTAAATTCAGAAATGTCTCATTTCTATTTCACTTTTGTGTGAAAAATATGCCATGAATAACAGTGCTGCTCAGAGCAATGCTCACCGCGACGTCACGAATCTTTGCTACCAGATGCTGGTGCAATTCAGAGAGTTGTTCAAGTCTTCACCCTCCGAAGCCATGCTCAGGTACAACTTTGATCAGGCGTCGGCCGAAAGCATCCTCAACATGTGCCACGAGGAACTGATGGCGTTGGCCAATAAGGGCATCCTGTGCTTTGCATGGAAAACGCTGACTGAGCGAACGCAGAATGCCGAGCGAGCCCACCCAGCTGAGCGGACGCTCCATGCTGTCTGAATCCAACTCAGGAAGGCGTTTCTTTATGGCGCCGCGCCAGCATATGAATGCGTGCATCGAGCGCGAACGAGTGGTTCATCTGAGGGTGCAGGATCTGGTCCTTTGCGGCGTGCGCCCCAAAGTGATTTATCAGGTCATTGGAAAGCAGATGTCCCTCAATGAGGTCAAACGAATTCACGACAGCATCACACCCATTCCTCCTGACAAACGACACGGCCGCAACATCAAGTTCGAAAATATTCACTTGATCAGCGCACCGGCGCATAGCCTGTATATCGAGTGTTTTAAGTTGGTCAAACGCGCATTGGCCGCGGGCGGGAGCCGAGCTGATGCGCTTTGCTCGGTCTGGAGAATCATGGCTGATCGGCGAAGTTTGCCGTTTCATGCAGACATTGAAAATGCTAGCTGCGAAGCGATGATCGTTTTGTATCTCAATTATGAAGTTGACGATCTGACAATCGAAACTTGCGACATCTGCAGATCGCCATTCCTCAGCGCAAAATCTTTCCGATGCATGGCGTGCGAAGGAACAGCCAAGCGCAAACGACAGGCCGCTTAAGTTCCCCCCGGCCCAGCGCCGCCTAAACACTTTATTTTGGTTTTCGAGAACGTTTTCATAGGGTTTTCTGCCAATAGTGAATAAAAGTTTCTTCAAAATGAAGACATGCGCTTTTCGGATGTTTTCTCGTTCATAAAAAGAACCCCTCGTAAGGTTATTCCTGTTCCCTCGTCTGTCCGAGTAACCGGCATCATCCCGACGGCCATGGTTCAGGTGGTTGCCCCCGAGTCGTCCAACGAACCAGGTGTCCCCCGTTATCCCCCAATGGACTCGGGAATCCGTTTGGCAACTCCAGACGATGTCCTGGCCACCCAAGCAGACCTGATCCGCCTCCTGAAACGCAATCTTGGTATTGCCAATGATGATTTCGAGCGTCGATATCTGGCCCCCCTGCGCCGGGCCGCCGAGCTGATTAACCTCATTCCTGCCACGCGTGACAAGCATCACACGGGGGCGGGGGGACTGTTCCGCTTCGCAGCGACTATGGCCATTCGTTCGGCCCAGTCCGCCGATGGACGTATCTTTGCTGCAAACGAGGGAATTGAGCGTCGCCGACAAACTGAAGCGGCGTGGCGACATGCTGCCTTTTTGACCGGTTTGACCTGTGAACTCTTTCGACCGCTCACCGAAATGATGATTTTTGATCCAAAGGGCAATCAGTGGTCGCCATTTGTTGCTCCGCTGACCGAATGGGCGCGTCAACAAGGTGCAGATCGATTCTTCGTCAGGTGGCACCAGCATGATGATGCGCGCAGTGTGGCCAACACGCTTTCCTCCTGGGCGGTTAACGCGGTCGTTGGCAATGAAGTTCTGTCTGAACTAAACAACGTCAACTCCAAGATTGTCGAAACCATTTTCGGGGTGTCCTCCGGCTCCATCACGACTGCTGACAATTCGACGATGGCGGCGCTTATCAATGATGTGCGTCGCCGCGTTATCACTCAAGACCATGAGATCGCGCCGGCGACATATGGAAAGTTGACCTCGGGCTCGCAACTTGAGCCATATTTCATGGACGCGATGCGCACACTGCTGCGCACGGGCGTCTGGCAGGTCAATACCAAGTCGGGACGTTGCCACTTCGGCGCCGATGGTTTCTACGTCGCGTGGCGTATGGGGTCCCAAGAGATCCTTGGCCACCTCCAAACCGAAAAGATTGCCGGTGTACCGACTGCGAAGGAAACGCTGGCGGAAATGATGGGACGTGCTGGAATTATTAGCATTGCCCCGGATGGTTCGTGGATTCATCTCGTACGTTCCAGTGTTGGTGCAAGTGCGCCCATGCCCGCTGTGCGAATTCAGTCGCCGCTGGCCATTCTGGGTCACCTCGAAGTCAAACCTGTCGCTGACACGTTGCGCGTCAACTCGGCCAAACCGGCTCCTTCCGTAGCAATCCCACTCACAAAGCCCGACGTTGTGAGCGTTGCCCCAGCGCTTGCCAAAGAGGTCCAAGAAATTGCCATCCTCGCACCCAAGAGTGACTTGAAAGCAAAGGTTCTGGAGTCGGTCGATCAAGAGACTGGCGAAATAGCGCCCGTTGTTGCATCTAAACCCGCCGCACCTGAGCCGCCAAAAACATCGGCTGCCGCGCCTGCACCCGCCTCGGATGTAGTGCAACAGGTAAAGCCCGCCGTCGCTGCAAAGAGAGCGCCCTCAGCCAAGCCGGGCATTCCGACAGTGCCCGATGTTGATGACCTGGTGCAGGAAACCTTTGACACGGACATGTTGCTTGAGCTGGGAGCGCCAATCTGTCGGGAAGTCGCGGCTTGGCGTGATTTGTGGAATCGTGGCCAGTCATCGCAAGAGTTCCTGCGCACCACTGAGGGTCTGGCGGTGTCTTATGCCGTGGTCAACGGATCAGCCATTCAGTTGTCAAAGATTATGGAAGCGCTCAAGGGCGCCGGCTACATCGAAATCTCCAACCTCAATGGGACGCAGCGGACCCTGACGCCGATTCCGTTCCCAAAAAAGACAGAACTCGGCCTTGTGCTGCGTACTAATTTTGCCCGTAAAGCCGGTTTCATTCTCGAATAAGGAATGCCATGCCTGTTGTAGCCACCGAAGTAGAGAATCTATACCGCCCCGCCCACGAGCTCAATGCCTCGGCAGTGTGGACGTTTTCCGCCGTTGCTTCGCTTGCCGCATCCGCGCTAACACCAGGCATGCCGATCGGGGTGGGCGTGGGACTTTGCGGTGCTTCACTGGGAATGGCGGCCTATCGAGCAAACCAGTCGTGGCGGCTTTTCGAGGCCAAGTCCGCTTTGGCTGGTAACTCCTTTTGGCTCGCACCAACAAGCTACGTCGATCAAGAAATCAAGAATTGCAAGCAGCAGCTGTGGCTGGGCTTGGGCTTTCGCTGGACAACAAAACACACGCAGCGAGCAACGGAGATACAGAAATACGAGATGGAAGGACTTTTGCCTCCTGCGTGGGCACTCAAGCTCATGGGTAGGCAGCACGATTTCTCAAATGTGAAGGGTGAGCCATGGATTCATGGCCTTGAACCTAACGAAAAGGCGATTGCCATTCCCTGGGACCACGCAGAGGGCAACTGGAACTTTTTTGGAACCACCGGCGCGGGCAAGACCCGTCTTTACGAGCTGCTGGCCTACCAAGTGATCAAGAAAGGTGATGTTCTGATCGTCTTTGATCCGAAATACGACAAGGACCTCCGAGAGACTTTGATTCGGACTTGCAAGGCCGCCGGCCGTCCCGATGCGTTCTGTGAATTTCACCCGGCGTTTCCCGAGCGCAGCATTCGAATCGATCCGACCAAGAATTTTTCACGCGCGACCGAGATACCGTCGCGGATTGCTGATATTTTGGGTGGTGCCCCTGGCGACAACTTCATTGCATTTTGCTGGCGTGTCATGTACGCCATCACTGCTGGGCTGCTCTATGTGGACGAGCGCCCATCGCTAAAAAAACTGCGCTTCTATATAGAGTCGGGTCCTGAGCCGTTGGTAGAGCTTTGTCTTAAAAAGTTCTTCAACCAATGGTCGCCCGGTGGATGGGAAGACCAAGTCAAGGCGTTTGAGGAAAAAATTGCGGGAAAAAAATTCAAACCCCGCATGCAAACCGGCACACCCCGGCAACAGGCCATGGTCCAGGTCTACCATGAAGTCGTTCCTGTTGATTCCAAGATTGATGATGTCAACGGCATTCTCAGTGTCGCCGAACACGCCCGCGATCACTACGGCAAGATGATTGCCGGGATGATTCCATTGCTCACGCAATTGACTGCCTCGCCACTGGATGAACTCCTGTCGCCCGATTACAACGACTATGCGGATACTCGTGAAATCGTCGACATGGAGAAAATAATTCGTGACAAACGGGTGCTATATATCGCAACCGACTCGCTGGCCGACGCGACCGTTGGCAGTGCCATTGCCGCCGTCTTACTGGCTGACCTTCGCGCGGTGGCCGGCGCACGCTACAACTACGGAATCCCCGATTCAACCAAGATTCATATCCTGTGTGACGAGGCCTGCGAGCTGGTCACCCCACCGCTGATTGCCATCATGAACAAGGGTCGCGGTGCCGGGATGATTACTTACCTGGCGACCCAGAATTTCTCGGACTACATATGGAAATTTGATTCCGAGGACGCTGCGCGCATGGTCATCGGTAACGGCAATAACCGGTTGTGTTTGCGTGTGGTGGACACCAAGACGCAGCAATACATGTCCGAGACGTTTGGTGAAACAACGATAACTTCGACCATGGCGTCGATGGGGTCGAGCACCAGAACGGAGGAACCCGGCATGGAATTTGGGGGATCTGTTACCAATGCAGTCAAAGAGCAGGCAGCAGAGATATTCCCTGGCTATTTGCTTGGTCGCCTGCCCGACTTGCACTACGTTGCCTCAATCAGCGGTGGAAAACTATTTAAAGGCCGCTTGCCCAAGCTGGTTCACAAGAATGTTTAATAAAATCACGGGCGGTCGGTCCCCCGCAACAAAACTCTTTCATTGCGTTTCTAGGCAGCAGGCGCCCAGCTATCCGGTACCGGCGTCTCGAATGACGACAGAGGCAATTCTGACCCTTACGCTCAAGAGCAAGACGGTCGATGACGGCTGTTCATCGATCGTTGAGACCTATGAAGCAGCGTCACAGTTTGCAAATAAGCTTGCGGAATTCTTTACGCCTGCATTTCCGTCGAGCAACCCAGGTTACGACAGTGCTTTGTGCGAAATACTGGATTTCGCGACGGTCGGCTATTTGAGAACCGAATCCATTCGTGACCCCAAAGATCAACTGGCAACGTTCCTCGCCAATGGAGTGCTTGCGGCAACCAGTGCGTTGATGTGTTTTCGCACCTTCCAATCGAGAGGCGATAGCCTAGTCGAATGGGAACCTTGGGAACACGGCGCTTTGAGCGATTGGGTGAAGTGGGGTGGACAAGCTCTCCAATTTGAAGCTGCGCTGGCGCCAACGACTGAGCGCCGCTACGCAACCCGAAACATGCTGCTGCAGCGATTGTTGCGATTCAAGGACACCATGTCCATTGGGCGTGCCGGCATCGATATGCATTCTTACGATATGTTTTGAGGTGAGCCATGGTCAAGACACATGTAAAACTGTGGATCATTTTGCTGTTTCTGGCAATATTTATAGTTCCTGCCATCCTGTCGCCTGAAATGGCTGAAGCCAGGCTGCGCTCCGAGTATGAATCGTCCGCTGCAATCTTTGGTGTTGCCAGAGTCGACACCATCACTGCGCGCGCTAATGCTGTGTATGACGTCACCGTTGGCGCGTCGGGTATCGACAAGCTGATTCAAACCGGCTATGTGAAGAAGAGCGACACCAGAAACATGATGATTGCGAAAAATGCGAACGAGACCGCATCGTCATTTACAAACAACTACCTCAAGTCGATGCTGCTGCAGATTTACGGCGTATTTTTCCGCGGCAGTCTCATGTTGCAGTGGTTGGTATATGTGGGCTTCTTTTTGTTTGCAGCCATTGTGGATGGAGTCATGCAAAGAAGAATCAAGAAAGACCTCATTCAGATGAATGCGCCGATCCAGTTCGCGGTGTCCTTCCACATCGTGATTGCGATTATTTTCACGCCGCTGGCCTATCTACTTCTGCCTGGGGCCGTTACGCCATGGTTTATGCCGATCTGGACTTTGGTCATTGCGTTGCCCCTATCAAAGGCCATAGCGAACGCTGCAAAGACGGGCTGATTTGGGAAAACCGAGCGTAAAACAGTAGTTTGTTCTTATATTTTCAGCACAGATTGGGTCAAAATCAGCTTATGGCAACTGTTCAGATAGATGCAACCGCAAAAAACGCCGAAAAGGCGTTTGACTTGATTCGTGCCCGTCTTTCGCCCCTCTTTGAACTTTTCCTTCAGGATGGCGTCACGGAGGTGAACTTTAACGGCCCCGATGATGCCTGGGTGACGAGAGTTGGTCGAAGGGAGCCGGCCAGTGTCAATGGAATCAACGAGGTGACGGCATCGTCTGCGGTGCGTGAACTGGCTTCGAGCATGGGTCAGGAATCCATTGCATCAACTACGTCTGCCATCGTCGATGCCAAGATGCCAGGATTTCGGTTCTCGGCCATCTTGTCGCCCATCGCATCCAAGGGCACGGCTCTTTCCATTCGAAAGCACAGTCCCCGGGTGCTGTCGCTACAAGACTACGTTGACCAGAAAGTCATCAGCCCAGAAATGGCCCGAATTCTTTCTGAAAAAGTCAAGGCGGGCGCCAACATGCTCATTGGAGGTGGCACCGATTCGGGCAAGACGACCTTTCTGAACGCGCTGAGCCGGGAAATCCCGGAGGGTGATCGTGTGGGAACGATTGAGGACACGCGTGAGTTGTCCCTGATCGTCAAAAACTGGTTGCCACTGGAAACGAACGCACAAAAGGGAGTAACGGCCACGCTGTGCCTCAAGTCATTGATGCGTCACAGTATTGACCGCATCATTTGCGGAGAACTCAGAGATGGCGCTGCTGCGGACTTCATCTCGTCGGCCAATACGGGCCACCACGGGTGCATGACCACTCTACATTGCAACTCCGCAGGAATGGCACTTGAGCGACTGGAAGACCTATGCCTGCAAGGGGATGCCAGTTGGCCGCTTGTTGCGATCAGGCGGAACATCGGACGCACGATCCAATTCGTCGCTCACTTCAAGAAAGCCGACGGCCGGCGCTTTATCACCGAGTTGATTGAGATCGAAGGAATCGATCCCAACACCAACGCCTACGTCATCAAATCAATTTTTAACCACCAGGAGCATTAAATGCATTCTCTCGCAATATCCCACGGCAACGTGTCAGACGACAAGTTGAAACTCCGACTCATGTTGGCCATGTTGTTTGTCTTTTTGGTATTGACGCTTTTGCCCGATCTTGCGCACGCGCAGAGTGGGCCTCTGCCTTGGGAAACGTTTAGCAATAAATTGGCGTGTACATTGTCTGGAAACTGGGTGAAGTGGATGGCAGTGATTGCAATTGCGTTGGGTGGAGTCATGTTCGGTCTTGGCGAATTGTCGGGGCCATTTCAGAAGATGATGCAGATTGCAGGAGGCTTCAGTATCGCGCTGGGAGCTGTCGGGATTGTGAATATGTTGCTTAATACCTCAGGCACCAACATAAACCTTTGCCCGTGACATCCAAACGATGCGAGCAACGCCCATATATCAATGCCTGCTTGAGGTCAAGTCAGTGGCCGGAGCGGAGTTCCAACCCGTCGTCATTAACGTGACGATGGGGCTTGTAATGGTCATCGGGCCTGGCCTCACCTGGTGGCTTGCAGTGACCTATTTCGGGCACAAGCTTCTCCAGTGGATGTTTGGGCGGGACCCTCATCTGAGCCGAATATTCACAAAGTACATGAAAGAAGGCGACTTTTATGACCCTTGGCCAAAACCTAGTCAGCACATGAACAAACGTCCGTTTGGTGCAGGCCGAGACCTCCTATGCTGAACATCGCTGATCTTGTTGCTGGTTATAACCGCTCAGCCCGTGGCTTTCAGGAACTTCTTCCCTACATGTGTCTTTGGGACGAACAAACCGTAGCCACACTTGATCAGGGTATGTTGGCTCTGTATGAGTATGATGGTCTGGATGCAGAGGGGCGCTCCGAAGCCGAGACCAGTCTTGCGGTAAACGCTTTTGAACAGGCATTCTCTGGTTTCGGATCTGGCTCAACGGTATGGTCCTATGTCGACCGGCGTAAGACAGACGCATACCCACGGGGACATTTTTCCGACAATGTTGCCCGATTTATAGATCAAACGTGGCAGGACAAAGTCACATCCACTCAATACGAGAATAAATATTCTTTAGCTGTACATCAGCGTGCCAATGTCGGGACCATGGCACTGTTCGACACGGTTGACCTTTTGGTCAAGGAAGAGGGCCTTGGGTTGACTGCTGCTTTTGGAAAAGCCATCAAAACGCAATTATCGCTAAAAGCGCGACGGTCCGTCGACGAGCGCAAGATGCAAGCGGCAAAGACGGCGCTTGAGGACAAATTGCTCTCCCTTGAGAGCGGTATGAGAAATTTGGGTTTGCGGCGTCTCGGCGAGGAGCGTCTGATGGCGGAACTCTACAACCGGGTGTCGCCAGCCTCACCATCAAGAACCGCATACCCGGTACCCACAATTCCATCGTTTCTGAGCAACATGCTTTGCTCTGACTCGCTTCGCCGAACGCCCGACGCCCTGGTTTTCACCAATGAAAAGGAGAAATACGTCGGGGTGGTCAGTCTCAAGGGATTCAGTGGCAATGCTGAAACCGTGGTTAGCCAGCTTGACTGGCTGACCACGATTGAGGGAGAAATCACAGTAGCCCACTGTTTTCGATTCATTGACAGGGACGTTGCACAAAAGACAATCGAAGACATAGAGCGCTACAACATCTCCAAGTCAGTTCCGTTTTTTCACCGGATGTACACGACGTTTGCCAAGACCGAGCCCACCAAGTTCAATGAGGGGCGGCTCGCGATGGCTCTGGATGCGAAGGCAGCGCTTGTGGATCTGTACCAGGCCAACCGTGCCTTTGGACATCACAATTTGACTGTATTGTGTTTTGGCGATACCTATGAGGAGATGAAGAGGGTCAGGCAACAAGTGGTTGAGAACCTGAAATTCTCCCGATTCAACGGGCACGTTGAGCGCATGCACCAGTTGACCGCTTTCACCCAAACATTACCCGGTCAATGGGGGGCCTCAGTTCGGTGGAACTTTGTCAGCTTCGGGAATGCGGCCGACATTGCGCCCATCCGCACCCTCACCAAAGGCCCCGAAAAGTGTGTTCATTTTGAAAAAGAAATCAAGCGCGAATTCCCAGCTCTGACATCCATTCCGACCACCGCAGGGACTCCAGCATTTATTGATTTGTGGGAGCGGGGAGTAGGGCATTTGAAGGTGATTGGTCCGACGCGTGCTGGCAAAAGTACGGCGACCAACTTTCTTTTGTCGCAATTCAGAAAATACGAGCCCTGCCGAACGATTGTTATCGACAAAAACTACTCATGCCGCATCGCGACATTGCTGCAGGACGGAGTCCATGTTGACTTGAACCAGAGTGCCAAGAACGGTACACGGATGGCGCCGCTGTCATTACTTGGGCACGAACGACACCATGGGTTTCTTGTCAACTGGGTGATTGAACTGATTGAGTCGGGTCGCAATGGCGTCATGTGCAGCCCGGCAGAAATTGATCGGATTACTCAATCCATCAGAGGGTTGGCTGAACTTGGGCGCAAGCATTGGCGGCTTCACTACTTGGCAACGTCACTCGGGCCTGACCTCGGGGCCTATCTGGGCCGCTGGATCGCAGGTGGTGCAGACGGTAATTGGTTTGACAATGAGCCAGAAGAAGTCGAGATCGGTCGTCATATTTGTTTTGAATGCCAGGATCTGTTTGGCAATAAAGTTGTCGCCGGCTTGGCGATGTCGTACCTCTTTTATTTGATTGAGGGGCTTCTTGACGATTCACCAACAATTGTCAGTATTGAAGAGACTTGGTTCTTCCTGGACAACGAGAAGTTCGCGAAGAAGATCGACGATTTCCTTCGCACGCTGGGCAAGCGCAACGGCTCGCTATGGATCGTGACCCAGACCATGAAAGAAATTCAGGAGTGCTCCATCAAAACATCGATCATGAGCAATATCCCGAACACGATCTACCTGCCTGACCAAAACATAATGAACAGTTCGGAACTCTACATTGAGGCAGCAGGTTTATTGCCAGAGGAAATCCAGAGAATCGCTGAGGCAACGGACAAAAAACACTACTACCTCAAGACGCCAAGTATTTCACGAATGTTGGACCTCGAATTGCCAGAAGAAATCGTTGTTTGCATAAGCGCCGGATCAAGAGCGCGGCATACGTTTGACAAACACTATGCCACCAGAGAAGCCAACGCCGGTTGGAAACAAAGCTATTTCGAAGAGATGATTGGTTAGGCAGAGAGATTTTTTTTTGTTAATAGAGGAACCACTATGCGTAGATTGTTTATTTCCCTGTGCTTGGTATTTACTGGAATGAATGCGTTTGCCATGGCTTCAGGCAGCGTCGTGTTTGATCCCGCCAACTACAGTCAAACCCTGATCACTGCCGGTCAATCAGTCAAACTTCTCAGTGAGTCTGTTGGCGGCAATTTGACAAAATTGAGACAACTGCAGGAACTTTACAAACAGGGCAGGGCGATTGCTTCGGGCGATGTGAATGCCATCGCCGGGGTTGTCGGCGGACCTCAACTCCAGTCCCAGATTCGAGACATGCAAGGGATGAAGAAAGCACTTACAAATCTCAATGGGAATATTGATGACTTGACTGGGCGATATAACTACACGATGCAGATGTCACAAAAGTACGGCGTGAGCGTGCAGGAATATCAGGCTGCGCAAGCACGACGGGTGTCGCAAGGCATTGAGTCGGCAAGACTGGAACAACAACAAAACATGCGGGCGCTCAAGAGCGTGGATGACTCCTATGTGCAACTACAAAAGTGGCAAGAGAGATTGCCAGAAACAAATACCGAGTTGATGCAGATGATGAATATGCACATGACGATGCTTAACACGAATAATGCACAAGTGCTGTCCTACATGGCGCGCAATAATGCAGCAGAACAGGACCGTACGGTTAAGACAGCGGCGGAAGAACAGAGCAAGAGAGATTACGAGGAAAAGAATGCAGCAGATGCCAAACGGCATGGCGACGATACTTGGAATAGACTGATAGGCGGATTCAGGAAGAAATAATCTTTCAGTAAATTGACATGTGCTTCTTCCAAAAATGTCGTGCCTTGTTGGGGGCCTTGATTATTCTGTCAATTCCTGTGCCAGGCCTAACTGCAGCGGCCGCGGACGGTACGGATTTGTCCACATGCACCCTAAGTCCAGGTGGGACTCTCTATACATGCGGAGGCGGCGCGATTTACAACCTTAACGGCACGTTAAACACCGCGCCACTCGTGGGTCCTGGAGCGCCAGGAGAGGCACCCATGAGGCCGATTTCGGATTCTGAACTTCATCAGGTAGACATGGCATCGACCATCGTTAACATGATGGATGGATTCTTCCGCCCAATCGACAGAATGGCCTCATTTTTTACGGGCTCTGGCACGAATATTGTCTATGCGCTTGTCCTTATAACCATCGCGATGGGAGGCATCCAACTGGCTGCGGGGACAACTGATCTCTTTGATCTGGCCATTCAGGGAATCAAACTTAGCTTTGTGGGGTCGCTTGTCTTGGCATGTATGGTGGACCAAGCATGGCTTGGGTATCTGACTGGGACTGGTCCGACCACCATACCAAAAGAAATCGAGCGGGGGTTCATGTCAATCATGTCGGGGTTCTCGCCGACATTCGCCGGCACATCAGTATCATCTTCGTCAGGCGAATTTCTCGGGGCGGTGATAAGCGATCTGTTTACGTCCATCAAAATTATGATGGGACTTTCGTTCTGGGACCGCGGCCTTTCTAATCCTTTGACAATCGTTTCATCGTTTATAACCCTTATTCCGACGATTTTGTTGTGGGTGTTTTCTGTGATCGCTTTCTGTATTGCTGGTGCACTTATCCTGGGAGAAGCCTTTGCAACAGTAATCGCAATCAAGCTCGCATTTGCATTCACCGGCTTACTGGTCCCGTGGTTGCTGTTTCGCCCGCTCCAGTTTCTTTTTGACGCGTGGCTAAAAACGTTACTCATCAGCTTCACGGCATTAGTCATTGCCGCATTGTTTGTGGCTGGGATGGCGAGCTTTGGAACAGCTATTCAAGCCGAATTGGCTAGGATTCCGACGACCGGATTTTTTAGTGGGCCGCAAATTCAGGCCATTATGAGTCCCGTTTTTATTGGATCGCTTATTCTGATAACAATCGCAACTAAAGTTAACAGCATGGCTCAAACGCTGCTTAGCGGCGGTGCGCTTTCTGGAATTGGCATTCATGCTTTCAGCCAGGCGATGAAGGCGACGCAGGGAGTTACGTCGGCACCTGGTGGCGCGGCGGCAAAGGCCTCTGGGATGACCAGCGCTGGCGCCAACATGGCAAAATCTGTCGCATCCAAGGGTATGAGCATGGGTAAGTCTGCCGCTTCCGGCATCGGCGCGGTTGCGGGCGCGGCAAAGGCCGCGGCCAGCCCAGGACTGGGATCTGCAAAAACCGCCTTTGGGAACGCAATGAAGGGCCCAGGCGGTTCCGTAATGGCCGGGGCAAAGGCTGCATTACCCGGGATTCGCTCGGCCGGGGCGGGAGTGATGCGCGCGACAGCATCTGGCGCCAAGTCGGCTGCGGTGGGCGGTCTCCAAGCAGCGGGGGGCGGCATCAAGTCTGCAGCGCAATCGATTGCAAATCCAGCATCCTTTGGCCAGTCTGCAACGGCCTCAATAGCCACTAATAAAGGATTGGCGCCAACAAAACAGGAATCCCAACAGGCAACCCGGGCTGGAAATAGAGCCTTTAACGAGGCTCTTGCAGAGGGTAAGGGATTCTCACATGCTCAGATTGTTGGTAAACGTGCAGTTTCGGGATCTCTAGTAACCGCCAGTAAAGCGCCTTCGACCCCGAAATCTGCCGGTGCAGCTTCACCCGCAACACCGCCCACACCGACTACACCTGCTCAATCTGCCGGTAGATTTCGCCCACTTCGCCCAACCAAGAAGGGAAACCCATAGAAGGGTGGCAGCACGGTCAGCGTGTTATCCGCAAGTGATCACGCGATCGCTTCGGTTGACCTGTGGTGACAGACACTTCACGGGCAAAGGTAAATTGGGTCCTGTCGATCAAAATCATTAAAGGAAAACCATGATGCTGACAGCAGTTCGGTTTGAAATGCCAGCCGATACGGCCATCAAAGAAAGCAAGACTGAGTTTCTTGAACGCAAGGCGTTCTTTAAGGAACAACGTAACAACCTGAAAATTGAAGGGCAGTATACGGAGAATGCTGCGAACAACCTATTCAAACAAATCTTTCAACCGCCAGATTTTGTCCAACACAATATTGTGTTGCTACTGTCGTGGACGCTGCGCTCACTCAAAGAAATGTATGGCCCGTTTTTCTGGGCGGCGTCCGTCTTCGTGTTAGCAACCATCGCCGGCAATGTCTATTTTGCCGCTAAGAGCTTGGTGCTTTACGCGATAGCCAGCCTGTAGAAGACAGCAACCGGCGCTGTTAGCTGAGCTTAAGTGCGCAGCAGCAAGCGGACCGGGCGGCGCCAAAAAGGCTCTGCTGTCCGAGCAGAAATAAAAGTTGCCAAATTGTGTTGTGTCCGTATCATGAATTCAAAGGACACAAGAAATGACTTCAACCACTCAAAAGACCAATTTTTCCAGTCGCATCGTGAATGCGACTGGCCTGATATACACGATTGTTTACCTGATTGCCGCCGCGTGGGTCGGCACCCAAATATGGGTCTACAACGCTGGTTGGTATCTGACCGCGACTAACCAGTTGGGTCCCCAATGGCAGCAGTCTGTAACCTCTTACTGTTTGAGACAGATCAAGGGTTGCCGGTCAGTCACCTTTGACATGGATTATCTGTCATCACTAGGTTGGTCATCAGGCGGCTTTGTTGCAGTCAAAAGGCGTGTAAATGTGACTATGGACGCTGGAATGGAAGCGTATGACGCAATCAATACGTTTATCGAACCAACATACAGAGATCACGTATCAATTATTGTCCACAAAAGCAAGGGAGCAAAATAATGGACGCCGAAACAAAGAGGTCGATCACATTGGTTCCAGACAACAGTTTAGGTTTGACCGTAATCGCCACGGTACTCGCCTTCTGTCTGTATGTGTGGCTCGTCAACTCAGCGATGGCGCGGGCTCCGTTCGTTTCATGGGCGTCGAGCAGCAGTGCCGTCACCGCTGTCCAGTGGGGGGGGATGATTTACTTTCTATGTATCTTTGCGGCGCAGATTCCAGAGGCCACTATTCGTGCCGCCACATACCTGTATGTATTCTTTTTTCCGTTTCTCATGGCGGTGGTCGCCGCTGTAACGGCGCAAGGCATTGGCGAATTTGGTCCAGTAATGCTACCCCTTGCGTTTTTGACGGTGGGAATTATCTTCCCGGTCCTGATCGGTTGGTTAATGGCGGTTACAACAAGAACAGTCATCAGGTTTTTCATCATCAGTCCTGTAGCATGGTCTGCAGGCATCAAGTCGCCTCAAGCAGATCTTCCCAAGGGACAGAACACAACGGAAGTACAGCGTCCTCAACCTGCAGAAAACAGCACTGCAAACACAGAGACTCAGAGCCATAGTTTTGCGTGGAAGAACCCGACGGTGGGTTTAGACAGCATGGTGGGGATGGCTGACTTCAAAGCCGAGTTGCTAAAAAACATCCAACCTTTCCGCGATTACGCTGCCCGTAAAGGGACGGTTGCTGACACAAATGGCATTCTGCTTTCTGGCCCATCGGGAAACGGAAAGACGACTATCGCTGAATTAATTGCGGGGGAGCTCGGTCTACCCTTTGTGAAACTTGGCTGCCAAGATCTCACAAGCAAATGGGTCAATGAGTCTCCAGCAGTTTTGAAAGAGCTTTTCCGCCAAGCTGCCTTAGAGCCCTGCGTTGTTTTCTTTGACGAATTTGATGGTGTCGCCATGAGCCGGGGCAATGGAAACATGCACGACGAAGACCGCAAGCTGGTCACAGCATTGCTCTCCGAAATCGACAACGCACGAAAATCGCGGATTGTCCTGATTGCCGCAACAAACTTTGCGGAGAAAATTGACTCCGCCATAGCTCGCGACGGGCGTTTTGACTTCCGCATTGAAGTTCCCTACCCGGACCAGGAAGCCCGGGAGGCAATTTTGCGCGGGATGCTCAAGAAATTCAATGTCACCGCCGAAGAGTCCACCGTGCATCACGTAGCCGAACTCTGGGTGCGCCGCTCAATCGCCTTTATCGAATCCACCGTCAAACGCCTGCGTGACAATGGCAAAGGGATCAAGAGCACTATCGCCACGGTCGAGGACTTCAAACAGGCTTCGCGCGAGGCCTCGCGCCGCGCCAGCGCAATCCCCAATTTTGGTGCTAAGTTGTCGGAAATTGCATTGACCTCTGAGGTGCGCCGCGAAACCGACAGTCTGGTCTACCGGTTGCGCCACTGGGAAGAAATCACAGAACGCGGTGGGGAGCCACCGAGCGGGGTCTTGCTGTATGGCCCACCGGGCACCGGCAAGACCAACCTCGTGCGCGCGCTGGCCCGTGAACTCGAATACTGGCACGTGTTCGAGGTCAATGCCTCCGATGTTTTACAAGACCCGCGCAAGTTCCGCGACACCATGGACCTTGCCTCCAATCATCGCCCGGCCATCATCTTCATTGACGAGGCCGATGAATTGCTGCGCGATCGCACACATTCAAACGCCGCAGGCGCGACCAATGAAATCCTCAAAGCCATGGACGGCATGATGGGCAAAATTCCAGAAATCGTGTTTATGGCGGCGACCAACAATGCCGAGATCATTGACGGAGCCGCGCTGCGCGGCGGCCGCTTTGCAGAGAAGATTTTCATGGGCAAACTCACGGGTGAGGATCTGGTGACCTTTCTGGAGAAAGACTTCGTCTCCAAGACAAAGGTAACGTTTGCGCCGGACCTGACTCCCAGAGCCCTTGCTGCAAAACTTCGCGAGGCTGCACCATCGGACGCCCTGGGTCTGTTGCGCAAGGCCATCAATTACACATTCGGTCAAGGATGTGATGCCCGGCCGGTTTGCATGGCTGACATCGACAAGGCGATCATTTCGACGCAGCTGTAGTTGGCCAAATTGCCGGGCCATCCGGCAACGCTGGACTGGCGATTCACACCATACCCCCTTGCCACAGCACGACGGCATGGGGGTAATGCGTCAAAACTGCCACCACTTGACACACTAAATTCATTATGTGCAGCTTTTGAACTCGTTTTCAGCTAGTTTTATCCAGAATTGAGCAGGCCAAACCCGTAAAGTTGGGCAATCAATTCGAGAACTAGACACCTATGGGTTTTTTCAAACGAGCAGCCAAGACTCAAGTCCAGTCAAACAATCAGCTGGCCAACGCATTTGAAGATGCAATGCCTGATGCAGCGTTTGCGAAGGCGCGCAATGAATATTACGACTCTGTTGGCCAACCGGTGGTTGACCGTGCCCGGCTTTTCGTGATTTGCATACTGCTGCTGGTCATTGTGGTCGTTCTGTCATTTGCATTCTTGTGGATGATCCCACTGAAGACGACTGAGCCCTATGTCATTGCCATTGACGATACCAATGGAAGGGTCTCCAAAGCAGCCGGTGAAGTCAAAAGAGCCGTGGAGTACACACCAGACCGACCAGTGCTTGAGAGGGAATTGTTTCAGTTCGTTGAGCGTTTGTATGCGATCAATGCCGACTATCCGAAATTGGTTCAAGACGGGCACGTGGCAGCCTATGCCTACACCCGCAACCGTGCCTCAAATGAGTTCAGGTCATTCATGGACGTCGAGCAACCTTATCAGCGCCAAAAGACAACAAAGGGGCTCATTCGGAAAGCTGAGCGCAAGACCATTTCGTTCAGGGAGGATGGCAAGCTGGTTCTCATTCGCTTCCGGACATCTGAGCGTAGCGAAGACCGTCCTGTGCCCGTTGGGCGCGATTGGGTAATGACGCTTCAGTTCGCCCGTGAACAGCCAACGACCCCACAGGAACTCGATCTCAACCCCTTGGGAATGTATATCACCCACTTTGAGATTGGCGAGGAAAGATGATGATGAGATTTTTCCTTAAAGCCGTCTTTTCGGTTGTCTTTGTCCTTGCAGCATCCTGGGCGCACGCTCAGGTGGATGCCGAGCCATTGCCCGGAGATCCACGACTGGTTGTCTTTCAATACGATGAAAACAACAGCTACCGGGTGTTCACCAAGCCGCTGGCTACAACTCACATTCAGTTCGACAACGATGAGCGGGTAAAAGTTCTTGCGCTCGGGGACACAGTTGGCTGGATCACAGCCCAAAAAGACAATAACGTCTTTGTCAAGCCGCGTTATCCAAATAGCAGCACGAGCGGCACGTTGATCACAACCAAACGAACCTACCAGTTCGTATTCAAGTCGACAACAGAGAGCGGGCGTTGGTATCAGCGGGTGTCCTTTCAGAGCCCGACTGACATGTTGATAGAGGCATCGGATGCTGATCGTCGCCATCTCGCTGCCGCCGTTGCTGAAAGACCGTCGCCATCAACAGTTGAGGATCGCAGCAATCAGTCAGTTTCACCGGAACTGCTGAACTTCAACTATGAGGTCACCGGTGACACCCGAATCAAGCCGCTCAATGTCTTCGATGACGGCATTGCAACGTACATTCAAATTCGTCAGGCTGAAGACGTGCCAGCGGTCTTTCGACTGGTGGACAAGGATGTCGAACTCGTTGAGTACGTTCTGAAAGGCAACACAATCGTCATACCGAGGGTATTGGAAGCGGGCCTTCTAAAGCTTGGCAATCAGGAGGTGCGTTTCTATAACCTGAAGCGGGGCAGTAAGCGGCTGTTCGGGGGCTATTCGTTTGAAGGTTCGGAAAAATGAGTACCCAGCCATCCCTGCAAACGCCGGATCAGGTGTTGGAGGCCCCTTTGATGGAGGTTCCGCCAAAAGGACTGATCCCACGGTCTGGGCTCTTCTTCTTCATTGGAATATTCGTTCTGATGCTGATTGCCTTTGCTGCGTACGACCTGACAAAATCACGTCCTGCGCCACCTATAGCGAAGGACGCCAACGACAAGGCCGGCACCCCAATGACGGCGGTAAACGCCAACCCACCACCACCACCGGGTGACATAGCAGAGATAGCTCGCGCCCAAGGAGCGAAGGCAGATCAAGTCGTCGCTGCTGAAGCCCGCATTTCCGCGAATGCAAGCACACAGCCACTCCCCGCTGGCACGGTCACGGGCAATGGCGCCACTCAATCACGGCGGGGCATGATTCTTCCCAAAGGCATGAGCAACCCTGATGGTACGGCTGGCGCCACTTCGATTGAGTCGGCCAGCGATCAGCGTGAGGCTGCCGCAGCTGTATCGGGCATCTTCTCCATGACGGGCAGTGGAGAAGGGGTTGCTGGTGCTTTAGGACGCATGGGTGCGCCAGGCGCAAGTGAGATGGAGACTTCAGCAGATGCTGTGCAACGCCAAATCGATGCGCTAACAAAGACCCAGAATGGCACAAATCAGGACGCGGGTGCCCCCTTCGATGTTGCAAAGATATTGGCGAGCCTGCAAGGCGGTCAAAAAGCACCAGTCACAGGCAAAGACCAGGCATGGCTCAAGGAGTCGGCCAGCGAGACGGTGTCCGAGGCCGTCTACGCCAAAACACCGGCGTCGCCGTGGATGCTGTTTCAAGGTACGCGAGTTCCCATTGTGCTGCGTGAAGAGGTCAATAGCGATCTCCCCGGCTCTGTGACGGCCATGTCGACATCGCCGGTCTATGACAGCATCAATCAGTGCGCAGTGCTTCTTCCTCCTGGAACCAAGTTTTATGGAGCCTACAGCGCCGATATTCGCCCTGGACAGTCACGCGTACTGTTCGCATTTCGGCGCATGATTTTGCCCGATGGACGCTCCGTAGTCCTCGATGGAGCACAGGCCGTCGACCAGCGCGGCGCCGTAGGCGCTGAAGGTGATGTCAACAACCACTTTCTGCAAATGTACGGGTACGGCTTTGCGATAGCACTGCTTTCGAGCGCAGGTGGAAGTGGTGGGGCGAATGTGACAACTACTGACGTCAGCGGAAAATCCACCACCACAACGATTGCCGGTCAAGTCCTGGCCGACATTGGCGGCAAGATCATGAGCCGTAACGCCACTATTCCTCCAACCATCAAACTCGATATTGGAAGTCGCATGTTTTTGACCATCGTCCGAGACATTGCGCTCGCGCCTACATCGAGGAATCATTGCAAATGAAAACCAACGCGTCGCGCATGCTTTCCCGCGCTTTACCGCTGCTGTTCTCAGTGGTCGCAGCATTGGCCGCCCACGCTGGAGATGCTTTCGACTTCGGATATCGGTCCGCTGGTGAAAATGATCTCAAGCCGGTACAGGCGTTTGATGATGGCGAGCGCACATACCTGCAAATGAAGGGCGCACTGGTCCCCGTTGTACTGGCCAGCGTCGACGGCAAGATGACCATGCTTCAAGTCAAAAACAATGGCCAGTATTTGGTAGTCCCCGCCATCACAAACAAGCTTACCCTGCAGTTTGCCAACCTTTCAGCAAAGGTGACATACACAGGCGCTGGTCGCAATAGAACTGTTCTAGCCAAAGATGCAGTCTTGCGCCAGGATATGACCCCAGTGGAACCGAGTCCGGGGGCGATGTCCAGTCGTGTCAAGTTTGCTGCCACTGTCTATGGCTCCGCAAAACCATTGATCGGTGATCCTTACCCAGACGAATTTATTGACCGTGACGCGTTGATTCCCTTCGCCAAAGGAAAATCACAGGTGTCAAAAATCGCCGCGGCGAAATTGGTACTCGCCCTTGCTGGGTCGGGTACCGTGGTTAAGGTCGTGATAACGGGGCGCGATGATCAGGTTTACCTTGAGGGCTTAGCTCGTGCTCGGGCCATTGCCATGCGGGACCGCATCCTTGCTGCAGGGGTCCCCATCGAGCGCATAGTTCTCAAAGAGGGTCTTGCACGCGACAACGAGAACGATGTCATCACGTCGGACATCATGGTCACCTGGAGGTCTGTCGATGAACGCACTACCCGTCACGCCGTTCCCGTCGTCGTCGCGTCGGTTGCGCCAGCACCTTCAATGCAGCCAATGCCGGCACCGGCCAAGGCGTCTGCTGTTAAGTGGCTGATGGCCAAGAATGACCAGAACATCTCGACCGTGCTGTCCAAGTGGGCTGCGTCCGAAGGCTGGAGCTTGATCTGGAAGGCCAGCCAAGACATTCCCGTTACTGGTGACGCCACCCTGATCGCCGAATCCTTATTGGATGCAGTCAATGTCGTGGTTGCCCAGGCCAACAAAATTGGCTATCCGCTCGCTGTTGAAGTGAACAACAAAGTATTGACCATCAAGTAAGGCTGCAATATGAAGAACCTACAAAAATCCATCGTTTGCATTGCTGTCCTTGCGGCCGCTACGTCTGCCTTAAGTGTTCCGCTGCGGACGCCCAACGTCATGATCGCGGTTTCTGATGAAGACACCATGTTGCCAATGGCACCAAACAAGAAGGTTGCTGCACCAGTAAACCAGGTGGCCCCAAAGCCAGTGGTTGTGCAACCCGTCGCTCCCGCAGCCACTCCACCGGGACGGGTATTCGAGTTGCGCCGCAGCGACGGCAATGTGAAAACTGCCTTCTTGCGGTGGGCAGAAGCGGCAGATAAGCAGGTGAATTGGCAGCTACAGAGCGAGTTGCCATTGGACGCGACGGCACGCATTGAAGCTTCGACATTGGCCGAAGCTATGACGGAGGTGGCGAAAGCGTTTACGACCCACGCGAAACCATTCGTCATTCGTGAGTATGACAACACGATTCTGGTACTGCCCCGCCTAGTGGCTCGCCCTTAAGGAACTGACAACAAAATGAAAATTCTATCCTTTGCAAATCGATCACTGCTTGCGGTATGTTTAGTCATGTTGTCGGCATGCAGCACTCAAGGTGTCATCGAGACGACTCAACAAGAGGTTGCAAATTCCGAAACACGCGTCGGACAAATTACGGCCAAGCTTGAGAGCCGAAAACTCGATGAAGTACCGCTGTATCAACGCGTTCCCGGAATGTGGTTCAGTGACCGCGTTTTACCGCGGAGCACCTCGCAGCGCATGCCACCCGTCTTTGATCAAAGCTTCGTTCTGCGTGAACAAACGCCCTTGGCAATCACCGACGTGGCCGACATTATTCGGGCCCACACCGGGCTGACAATCCTCATCAACGGCGACGCGATCGGCTCACAGCGCATCGGCGTTGATAGTGTCACTTCGTTGAAGTCACTGCTCGATTCAACAACGTCCAGGTTCGGAATGACGTGGCAGTATTTGGATGATGCTATTCAAATTCAACAGTCCGTCGTTCGTACGTTCGTCATAGACAGGCCGGGCTTTGAAGCCATTACCGTGGGTTCAGCTGGAGCCGCGGCAAAGACTGTTACCAGAGATCCTTGGGCCGATATTCTGGATGCGATCCGTGTTGTCGCCCCAAGAGCGCGTGTCAGCGCAATGCGTTCGTCAAACTCCATTACGGTCGCAGACTCACCGGCGAACGTCGCGCGCATTGCTGAGCTGTTGGAAGTAGATGACAGACAGGCTAGCAAGAAAGTTACGTTGCTTTGGAAGCTCGTTGTATTCACAAAGTCGGTAGGAGGAGAGACGGGCTTGGGCTTTAACTATCTCAAGACCGGCGGCCGCAAAATTTCGTTTGCTTCGCCAACCAGCTTGGTCGGGACGATTGCCAGTGCTCTTAAAGTGGAGTCAATTTCGGGTGAATCACTGGGTTCCGAGATGATCTTGAATTTGTTGAACCAGTCTGGATCTACCGTGGTCGTTCGTGACGGCATCACAGAGATTGCTCAGAACGGTCGCTCGGACTTTGGCACGGAAAAGGAGGTCTTCTACATCAGCAGGTCAACACCTGGCGTTGCATCTTCTTCAACCACATCCGCAAGCGTGGGCCTTGAGCAAGCGTCGGTCAAAGTCGGCCTGGCAGGGGCATTCGGGGCTACCGTGTTCGATTCAGAAAGAATGACATTGGGGTATGACTTCACAGTGTCGTCACTGGATCAACTCAAAAGCGTCACCAGCGCTGGAACCACATTGCAATCGCCCGAGACCACCAAGCGTTACTCACGCGGACAAGTGCCTATCAAGCATGGTGAAACGTGGATTTTGTCGGCGGAAACGTCCGATTCAAACAGCTTCGACCGGCGCGGGATTCTTCCTGCTCAAGGCTCAATTCTTGGTGGCAGCGAGACGGCCGGTTCGAGTCGCGATCAGTGGCTGCTCCTGGTGACCCCAATCTTGACATCCAAAGGGATCTGATCATGAAAAAACAAGTTCTTGTTACAGCTTTGCTGTTGGCATCAATGCATGTAGTTTGGGCGCAAAGTGCACCGGCCACTCCAGCCGTCACAGGCGATACGGTTGAAAGTGCCGTTGACACGATCGAGGAAAGGGCCAATCAGGCCCGCCTGGCCGAACGTGCGAAAACCACGCCGCAAACAACCCCTATGGCACCCCAACTGCAAATGCCTGCCCCAACGAGGGCGAAGACACCAGTTGCGGAATACGCCTTGATCGGATTGCGTGGTTGGGCAAACTCGCTGGAGGCTACCGTGCTCGTAAATGGAAAGAGAGCAACGGGATCTATGAAATACCCGACGCTAACCGATGGTTGGAGACTGCTCGAGATCACGCAGGGCGGTGCCGTGATTGTTAAGGGCAAAGAGCGGCGCGAACTCGCCTTTATTGGTCCGGAGCCCTATGAACTGCCTAAGCCTGCAGCAGTCGGAGTTGGTGGGAAAACGCCACTGCCAAGCGGGATGCCCGTTCTGCCAGCTCGGTAACAAGAAATCATGGAATTCGTAACGATAAATGGCATCGATCTAGTATATGGAGTTCAATGGAATTCCTTGGACGGGATCGGGAGCATTGAAGATCAAGCCAAAAGCATTGCCCGGAAAAATGGGTATGGCGCGTATTGTGTTGCGACTGCCAATCAAAAAGGTGGAGAAACCATCGTTGGTGGCATTAAGCCCCGTGTCGGGGGCAAGTTGGTTATCTCGTCTGCAGTTGCTTTTGCGGCCGAGGTCGAAGTGGAGTTTGCGGCTTATCTGGGGCAATTGGCGTCAGGCAAATTTGTTCTGATCGGGCTTCTCAACGGAATTCCATCTCCATCATTCGACATCATTGGCGAAGCGGACAAGATTGTCAAAGGGCTGGAAGAATTTGAGCCGCATTTGGCACAAGGCGCGCTGCTCTACTTTCAAAACAGCGTTCTTGATGCCTCACAAGAAATAGCCAACAAGGTCCAGGAATGTGCGCCGAGCACTGTCTTGCGGGTTGTGTCGGACATGCCGATGCGCATGCCGGACGACGAAGACACCGTTCGTTTTCGAGACTTGGGCATGCACAAGGGGCTCAAGTTCGGGGGTCTTTTGTTCGTCGCACTAGCGGTGATTGCAGGAGGCCTGTACGGGTATGACTACTACACCACACAGCATGAAAAAATGGCGGCTGCAAATGATAAAAGTGCAGCGGCCTTGCAAGGCTATATTGCATCGCGTGACTCGGCGTTTCAAAGTGAGCAAACCCACGAAGTGCTCGCAGCTTCGGAATTCATTTGGAGCCAATTGAAGAACCAGCTAATTAACCGGGCAGGCTGGGTCATAAAGTCGACGGATTGCACCGGGCCGCAATGCACGCTTGTGTATAGCCGTAGCCGCAAAGCCACGTTCGACAATTTTGTCAAAAGCGCCGGACAGGGTGAAACACCGGTCGTGTTGCTTGCAGATTTGGAAACGGCCACGATGGTTGTGGCCATGCCGGCGTTCGAGAAGGTGCCTTTGTTCAATCTGACCGACTTCAAACAACCCGAAAACCACAATGTTGATTTTGGGACTCGTGCCCAAGTAATGGCGTTGGCCGGGATCACATTGTCTTTCACTCAAGAGACGGTGCTGGGCGACCCCAATTTTGTCAAGGATTTGCCAAAAGGCTCGACTGTGGTTCGCAGAAGTGGCAAATGGACCGCGACTGGCCCTGCGGACACGTTCGTTCCAGTCATGCGCAGACTGCCCTTAAACATCACCCTGTCCAGTGTGCACTTCGACGTGAATACTGAGAGTGTGAGATTTCAGGCTGCGGGCCGCTATTTCCTTCAATAAAAGGAGCTTACATGTCACTTTTAGATGTATTCAAGCGGACGTCAACTCGCGCTACGCTGGTGGCCCGCGGGCCCTCTGGTGGGGCATTACGTGATCGTGCGGCGTCAGCGCCAGCATCGTTTGCAACGACGGGCCATGGTACGGGCCAGAAACAGGGGCAGTCTGCACGGGTTGGGGTGATCCAGGACCAGGTGGATTTGCCTCTCTACAGGGAATTAGCTCCGATTCCGGCGAATGCCAAAGATTTCGCGGCGCTCTTGGTATCCCTTGATGGAAGGACGGTCTATTTGGCTGTGCTGCCTGAGATGGCAACACGGGCCATCACACACACGATCAAGCAATCGTTGAGTCACAGCGGCTCCTACGACAACGTGAAGATGATCGAGGTGACCACAAACGTGTTGCACGCTCTGCACGCCGCCAGATCTATCGGTCGCCTAGACACCCAGGAGGTCGCGGGCGAGGCGAAGGGTTTGAATATCCGCATGGGCTTCGAGCTCATTGCAACTGGCATCGAAATGGAAGCCAGTGACATTCACATTGACATTCGCAATACTGGGCGCGATGCACCGATGGTGTTGGTGCGCTTAAGAATCCACGGTGCGCTGGAGGAACATGCCTGTTTGCGTACCGCAGAGGCCGTCCAAGTCTATACAGAAATGGTTCGCGGCCTATATCAGAACGACACGATATCAAACGCGCTGGTGCGTACGAGCGGTACTTTCAACGAGTTGGATCGGCAAGAGGCAATGCTGAAGCCTCCAATCAAGAACGCCGAGTTGCGTTTCGAATCGTTACCGGAAAAAGGCGGCTTTGACGTTGTTATGCGCATTAACGGGCACGACGGCAAATCGGCAGCCCGCAAGAGCCTTGACCAACTTGGTTTGAGTGACGATCACACGCGAGACCTAACTCGCGCGTCGCAAGCGCCCCATGGATTGGTGGTAGTTGTGGGGTCAACGGGCTCGGGCAAGACGACCACGATTACAACGATCTTGGCAATGGACCCCTCGGCCAAGTACAAAAAGCGGATTTCATTGGAAATTCCACCCGAGTCGGACATCCCCTATCTATCGCAAGTCCCCGTCAAAGAGTCGGACCTGAACAACAAAATGGATGGTGTGATGCGTAGCGATCCCGACGTGATATCTGCCGGCGAGATACGCAATCGTGAGACAGCACTTATGGCGCAGGATTCGTCAATTACAGGGCATTTGACGTTCGCCACTTTTCACGCCAATGGAATTCTCTTTTCACTGCAACGCATGCTGTCAGAACGGATTGGATTTGACCCTCACATTCTGACGGCCGACGGCTTTTTGCGTGCGGTGTTGTACCAGACACTGGTGGAAATCTTGTGTCCCACATGCAAGCAGCCCGCGCTCAATGCGCTCGCACCAGACAAGGTTGAACTGCTCAAGACCAAATTCGCCCTGCCACTGGAAGGTGCCTACGTGCGCTACCGTGTAGGAGGCGGCGAGACACCATGTCCGAGATGTCGCGGAACGGGCGTCGTCGGGCGCACGGTGGTGGCAGAGGTCCTGGTGCCAAACCGATACATTTTGGATCTCATAGCGAAAAATCAGTTCCGCGAAGCGATGGACATGTACCGAGATTTACGAACGGCTAAGTTTCACGAACCAGGCACGCTCGGGAAGACCTACGTTGAGCATGCGCTCTACAAAGTTTCCCAAGGCGACATATGTGCGGACAGCATCTTTAATCTTGAAAACCTGTGGACGTATCTGGTACGGCCCCCAGCGGATCGACGCAAACCGGCTATTGCAGGAGTCACCGCATGA